>JANMDX010000292.1:0-2134 GCA_031376505.1 Acidobacteriota bacterium | reverse complement strand
CCGTCCCAAGCGAGCGCGCAAAGCGCCAGCTGGCGGCGCTGGCGGCGGCGGTGGCCGCCGTCCATCGGCGCCGGTGCGACGCAAGAAGAGCTAGCGCTCCCGCATCAGCGCTCGTAGTTGGTCTCGACGAACCCGTCCGCGCGGCTCCATTGCACGCGGCGCGGGGGCAAGACGTCGGGCCGGCCCGGGCGGTGGAAGTAGATGAGAATCTCGGCGTAGCGCTCCTGGAGCGGCGCCGAGATTTCCACGGCGATGGCGTGTGCCCGCTCGAGGTGCGTCGTCTCCACCTGCACTACCAGCACGCCCTGGGCCGAATACTGTTCGGTGATGGTCCAGCGCCCCCACGGCGCCGCGGTGCGTTTCACGGCCGGAAGCGAGTGCGCCCGCGTGGGCGCTACCGCTGTGACTGGAGCAGGCTCGGGACGAACCGCGAGCCAGGTGCCGGCGCTGGCCGCGCTGCACGCACCCACCACCGCCGCGATCGCGGCCTTGGTCACGGCGTCACGATAGGCGCGATCGCGGGTCGACGCAAGCTATACTGGCCTGCGCGAGCCGCTATGTGTTGTCCTAGCCGCTAGCACCTAGCCGCTAGCCGCTAGCCCATGTCCTACACCGCCAAAGACATCACCGTCCTCGAAGGTCTCGAGCCCGTGCGCAAGCGCCCCGGCATGTACATTGGCGGCGTCGGCTCGACCGGGCTGCACCATCTGGTCTGGGAGATCCTCGACAACTCGATCGACGAGGCCATGAACGGCCATGCCTCGACCATCGCGGTGACGCTGCACGAGGACGGCTCGTCGGTCACGATCAGCGACGACGGCCGCGGTATCCCGGTGGACGCGCATGCCAAGGGCAAAGCGAGCGCCCTCGAAGTGGTCTTCACGGTGCTTCACGCCGGCGGTAAATTCGAGCAGGGCAACTACAAGACAGCCGGCGGCCTGCACGGCGTCGGCGCCAGCGTGGTGAACGCGCTGTCCCGCGAGCTGGTCGCTACCGTGCGGCGCGACGGCGCACAGTACGAGATGAGCTTCAAGCAGGGCAAGCCGGTGGCGCCATTGAAGAAGACCGGAGTGGCGCGCGGGTCTGGTACGACCGTGTTCTTCCGCCCCGATCCCACGATCTTTCCCAAGGTCGAGTTCGAGCCGCAGATCATCCGCGAGCGGCTGGAAGTGGCCAGCTTCCTGCACAAGGGCGTGAAGGTCAGCTTCGAAGACCAGACGACCGACACGAAGCACGCGTTTCAGCACGAAGAAGGCCTCGTCGACTACCTGAAGAAGATCCTGACGGAGCGTTCGAGCAAGCCCGTGCACGAGGCGCCGTTCGTCCTGGCCAAAGAGAATGGCCTCCGGATGGAGGCCGTGTTGCAGTGGACCGAGTCCACCGACGAGCACCTGCGCAGCTACGTCAACGGCATCCCCACCGGGTCGGGCGGCACTCACGAGAGCGGCTTCCGCGCGGGTGTCGGCAAGGCGGTGCGCAATTTCATCGAGACGCACAACCTGTCGCCCAAGGGCGTGACGCTCACGGCGGAAGACATCCGCGAAGGGCTGACGGGCGTGCTCTCGATCTTCATCGCCGAACCGCAGTTCCAGGGGCAGACCAAGGACCGGCTCAACAACCCGGAAGTGGCCAGTGTCGCTGATGGCTTCGTGCGTCCCGCGCTCGAACACTGGCTCAACACCAACATCTCGGTGGCCGAGGGCATCGTCGCGCGCATCATCCTGTCGGCACGCGCCCGCGAAGCCAGCCGTGCCGCGCAGGCCGACGTCATTCGCAAGGGGCCCACGGCCGGCCGGGTGAATCTGCCCGGCAAGCTCGCCGACTGCACGCAGCCGGGTTCGATCACGAGCGAGCTCTTCGTGGTGGAAGGCGATTCGGCCGGCGGCTCGGCCAAACAGGGCCGCGACCGGGCGCGCCAGGCGATCCTGCCGCTGCGTGGCAAGGTGTTGAACACCGAAGGCATCTCGACCGCCAAGGTGCTCGAGAACAAAGAGCTGGCGGATCTCGCGACGGCGCTCGGGTGCGGCGTGGGCAAGGCGTTCGACCTCTCGCGGATGCGCTACGGCAAGGTGATCATCCTGGCCGATGCCGATTCTGACGGCCACCACATCGCGACGCTGCTGCTCACGTTCCT
>JANMDX010000265.1:0-39263 GCA_031376505.1 Acidobacteriota bacterium | reverse complement strand
CGTCGTCGCCTTGGCCTGCATGACCGCGGGTCTGTTCTACGTCCGCCGCGGACTCTCAGCGCTCACGCTGTTGCGCACGCGACTGGCGCGCGTCCGCGAAGGTGGTGGCCATCGGCTGACGGGCGCTTTTCCCGAGGAGGTGCAGCCCCTCGTGGACGACCTGAACGCCCTGCTCGACCATCGGGAAGACGCGGTGCGCCGCGCGCTGTCGCGGGCAGGCGACCTGGCGCACGGTCTCAAAACACCTCTGGCCGTGATCGCCCGTGAGGTGGAGCGCCATGCCGGCGGAACCGATCGATTGGACGTGGTCGGCCTGCAGGTGGAGCGCATGCGGCGCCAGGTCGGCTACCACCTGGCGCACGCCCGGGCCTCGGCGTCGGGGGCGCTGCCGGGGGCGTCCTGCGACGTGGCGGCCTCGGCAGGCGCGCTGGTGCGGACGTTGGAGCGGCTGCACGCCGATCGTGGCCTGACGATCCGGTCGTCCGTGGCAGCCGGCACCGTGGCGCGCGCGCAACGCGAGGACCTCGAGGAGATGCTGGGGAACTTGCTCGACAACGCCTGCACGTGGGGCCGCACGCGGGTCGATGTGTCGTCCCGAGTGGTGGCCGGCATGGTCGAGATCGGCGTGGACGACGATGGACCAGGCGTGCCCCCGGAGATGCGGACGTCCGTGCTGCGCCGCGGCGTGCGCGCTGACGAAGCCGCACCCGGCTCGGGGCTGGGGCTGTCGATTGTGGCCGACTTGGCGGAGCTGTACGGCGGCGCGATCGTGCTCGACACGTCGCCGCTCGGCGGCACCCGTGCCCGCCTGACCCTGCCAGAAGCGACCGGCCTGGACTGACGTCGCTCAGCCGTTCAGATCGAATGTCCCCGTGCTGTCGCCGAACGCCTCCATCTCGTGCAACCCAAGCACGCGCAATAGGCTGAGCATCACATTCGACAGCGGCGTGCCCTCGGGCGCCTGCAGGTGACGACCGCCGGTGAGGGCCCCACCCGCACGTCCGGCCAGGAAGAACGGCACGCGCTTGTGATCGTGCTGATTGGAATCGCCCATGGGCGAGCCGTAGAGCACGACCGTGCGATCGAGCAGCGATCCGTCGCCGTCAGCCGTCGCGTGCAGGCGGTCGAGATAGTACCGGACCATGCTCACGTGGTACGCGTTGATTTGGGCGAACTCCAGCAGCCGGTCTGCTCGACCACCGTGATGCGACGCGGGATGGAACGCGCCAGCAACCCCGCTCTCGGGGTAGGCGCGATTGGAGTTGTCCCGGCCCAGCTTGAACGCGACGACGCGGGTGACGTCCGAGGCAAACGCCAACACTTGCAGGTCGATGAGGAGCTTCACGTGCGCGCCGAACGAGTCGGGCACGCCGGCTGGGGCACCCGGCAGCTCGCGCGGCTCGCCGGTGCCGTGGCGCGCCTCCACCGCCTGCAATCGACGCTCGATCTCGCGCACCTGCGTCAGGTAGTCCCCCAACCGGCTGCGGTCGCCGGCCCCAAGGTCGCGGCTCACTCGCGCGATCGCGCCTGACAGCCAGTCGAGGATGCTGCGATTGTCGTCGCGGTTGCGGCGCCGCGCGCGCTCGTCGGCACCAGCCCCGAAGACCCCGAAAATCTCGTCGAAGACCACGCGAGGGTCACGAATCATCGGCAGCGGTTCGGTCGGCGACGCCCAGCTGATGGTGTCGGTGTAGACGCAGGAGTAGCCGAATCCACAGCCGCCACCCTGGTCCACGTTCTCGATGCAGAGCTGGAGCGAGGGAATCGGCGTGTCCTGTCCGAAGCGCTGCGCGTAGAGCTGGTCGAGCGACGTGCCCACTTCCACGTCGGCGCCAGCCGTCTGCTTGGGATGCGCGTGCGTGAGGAACGAGGCGCTCGACCGGATGTGGTCGCCGCCGATCTCGCGAGTGGAGTACGGCTCGGCACTGGGCACGTCGGTGTTACTCACGATCGTCAGGACGTCGCGGTAGGGCTCGAGCGATGCCAGGCTGGTCGGCGCGAGATCGAAACTCCGGCCCGTGGCGGCCGGCGCCCACAGGTTCCGCTCAACGCCGAGTTGAGCGCTGCCCGCGGCCCCGTGCACCATCTCGATGCACACCAGGCGCGGCGGGGGCGCGGCGGCAGCCAGCACGCGACCCGCCGGGGTCATCGCGTCGAGCCACGGCAGCGCCACGGTGGCACCAAGACCGCGAATCATCGTGCGGCGTGACAGAGACTTTCCGCTCATGAAGGACATCGCTACCTCGGCGCACTGGTCATGGTGAACGGCGCGCTGGCGGCCACGCCCCTGATGAACGACGACACCCGGTAGCCATCGGCCTCGGCGGCCCTCACGATGGCGCGCACAACCGGCATGTCGCCCGCCTCGAGCCGTCGCCCGATGGCGTAGGTGAGCAGGTTCTCCGTGAACGTGCGCAACACCATCAGTTGACGATCGAGCAACTCGCGCCGGAGCCCGGCCGGTCCATCCACGGCGGTGCCGTCGAACAGCTCGCCCTGGGCGTCCACGGCGGCGCCGGACTCTTCGGTGCGCCAGGCGCCAGTGACATCGAACTGCTCGAGGGTCATGCCCAACGGATCGATGAAGCGGTGGCACGAGGCGCACTGGGGACTCTTGCGGTGCGACTCGATGCGCTGCCGGGTGCTGAGCCGGACGCCGTTCTGCACCGCTTTCGCTGAGTCGTCAAGCGACGGCACGTTCGGTGGTGGTGGTGGCGGCGGGGTGCCAAGCAGCACCTCCATCACCCACTTTCCGCGCAGCACGGGCGAGGTGCGCTCGGCCAGCGACGTGGCCATGAGCACGCTGCCTTGACCGAGCAGCCCACGGCGCGAGTCGGGGAGCACGACGCGCACGAAGCCGGTGCCGGCCACGGGCGGCAAGCCGTAGTGCGCCGCCAATCGTTGGTCCACGAACGTGTAATCGGCCGTCAGCAGGTCCAGCACGCTTCGGTCGGCACGCACGAGACTGTCGACGAAGAGTTCGGTCTCGCGCAGCATCGAAGTGACGAGGCGCCGGTCGAAGGCGGGAGCCACAGCCTCGGCAGGTGTGAAGTCCTCGAGCGCCTGCAGGCGCAGCCACTGGCGGGCAAAGCGCGAGGCCAGTCCGATCGACCGGGGATCGGCGAGCAGGCGCCGCACCTGGCCGTCGATCGCTTCGGGTGTGTTCAATCCACCCCGTGTGGCCACGAGCAACGCGGCATCCGGCGCGCGTCCCCAAATGAAGTACGACAAGCGCGAGGCCAGCGCTTCGCTGCTCACGCGACGCACGGCGCCAGCGCCGGTGACCGGCTCGAGCCGGAAGAGGAAGCGCGGGCTGACGAGGATCGACTGGAGCGCGAGCTGGATGCCCTGCGGAAACGATCCGCGCTGGCGGCCCCGGGCGTAGAAGGCCAGCGCGTCGCTGACGTCCTCGGGCGCCGCCGCGCCCCTGAACGCACGCGTCGTCAGGTCGCGCACGATGCGCGACGCACACGCGGCCTCGGCGGCGGCGGTCCGCGGCCGGCAGCTGAACACCTTGGCGTTCGACCTGGTGGACGTGGCCCGCTCGGCGACGACCGCCGCGGCTCGAAGGTGGCTCGTGACCTGCGTGGCGGCAAAGGGCTGCACGTCGGCGATGTTGTCGAAGCCGGCGCTCGTCGTGTCGGGCGGCAGCAGCCCCGTCACGTCGACCTCTACGCCCACGAGATCGGACACCGTGCGCGCGTACTCCTCGCGCGTAAGCCGTTGGAAGGGCCGCGAGCCGGGATTGACGGCATCGGCGGCCTCGGCGTCGATGGCGCGTTCGAGGCCGTCGACCAGTGCCGGAAGCACGCCTGGAGGCGGCCGCCTGGCACCGGGCGGGGGCATCATCCCGCTCCGCAGCTTGCGAATCACCTGCTCGGCGGCCTCGGCCATGCGCCCTGGCTTCGCCACGTCGAAGCCGGCGAGCGACAACCCGCCCGACCGGCGCCGATCGGTGTGGCAGGGCAGGCAATAGGTCTGGATCGCATCGCCGTCGGGCGGCGCGATCGAACCGGAAGAGACCTGCGGCGCTGCCACCCGCGCCTCGGTCGTCGACGTGAGCGCCGCGGCCATCATCCCAATGACCGCCAGGAGCCCGGCTGCGGTTGGCGTGATCACCGGGCTACGGCCTGCGCGTGCCAGTGATGGGCGCCGCGCCCATGGGACCCGTCATCGTGCCGGTGATCGTGCGTGGATCGGTCAAAGTCGCGTGGAACTCGATGATCTGTGGGGTGCCCGTCATCTGCACCGAGAAGTGGAGGGTACCGCCCTCGACACGAGGGTTGCTCAGCGCGAGCAGTCCGGAGTGATCGCTGCCAAGTGTGCCTGAGATCACGTCACCCGCCGCCACGATGTCGACTGCAAAGGCCTGGCGCTCCGCGCCCATCGCCACGGTTACGGTCCACCCGCCGGCAAATGGTGCGCCAGGGCCTGAGACCGGCTTCGCCACCGCGGGTGCGGCGGGGGCGCGCACCGGTCGTTCCTTGAAGCGCTCCGCCGTGAGCTTCACCTGTCCCATCGCACCGACGCCGATCGTGCCGGCCAGCGTGCCGTCGTCGTTGAGCGTGGCCTCGATTCGACGTTCGCCAGCGGCACTGCCGTCGGTCGGCGTGAGAGTGCCCCCCACCGTGAGACGACCGCCCGCAAACGAGCCGCGCAAGTCGACGTCGCCGTTCCAGAGCATGAGCGTGCCAGTCACCGTACCGCCGTCCTGCGCGAGTTCCATGCCCACGGGGATGACGTGCTGTCCGTGCAGCGACACCTTCCACGAGCCCGTCACACCCGCAGTCCCGGTTGGCCTGCCCTGTGCCGATGATGCGGACGCGCCCGCCACCAGTGCGACGGCGAAGGCCGCCGCGTTCCACCACGTCATCTTCATGTCCATGACCGCTCCTCCGTGGTGGACGCGCCGCGAGGAAGGCTCGGGCTGCGTCGTCACCGGGTGAGCCGCACCAGTTGATGCGGCCGTGACGACGTTTGTAACCCGACGGCACTGAATCCACTCTGAACGCGCCGTTCAGCGGACGTTCAGGTGGGGCGCATGGGTCGGAACGAGCGTTGGCCGGGACGATGACTGACGTCCGGGAATATCTCCGCTACCCGCCGGTATCTACCTCCCAGCCGGCGGAGTCCAACCGCCAGCCGCTGCATGGTGGATCGCGAGCAGGACACGTCGGGCGGGGTGTGGGCGGCCTTCGAGGCCGAGGCGCTGCCGCACGCGGATCGCCTGTTCCGGCTGGCCATGTGGTGGGAACGGGACCGGCGCGAGGCCGAAGACCTGGTGCAGGACACGCTGGTCCAGGCGCTGAAGTCGTTCCACCGCTTCACGCCCGGCACGAACTGCCGGGCCTGGCTCGTGACGATTCTGCAGCACCTGCGCAGCAACCGCCGTCGGGCGCGTCATCGCGACCTGATCGTGGAGGACCCGAACGACCGCATCGCCGACACCGTGCCGTTTGTGCCGGCGGTGCCCCAGCACATCACCGACGAGGACATGCTCGCCGCGCTTCGGGGAATACCCGAGCCGTACCAGGACATCATCCTGCTGTGCGACGTGGAAGATCTGTCATACAAGGAGATCGCGCAAGCCCTGGCAGTGCCGATGGGCACGGTGATGTCACGCCTGCATCGCGGACGGGCGGCGCTTCGCAAAGCGCTCGCCGCCGGAGGCGCCTTTGGCGCCGAGCGGCAGATACCTCGCGACGGCGTTTCAGGGGAGGCCGGGTAAGCCATGGAATGCCGTGAGGTCCGCCAGCTCGCAGACGCGTATGTCAGCGACCAGGTGCTCGTCGAAACCGTCGAGGCGATTGGCGCGCACCTCGAGGGCTGCCGGTCGTGCCGGGCCGAGATCGAAGGCCTGCGACGAGTGCGCGCGAGCGTGCGTTCAGCCGTGCAGGGCGCCCCTGATCTCGCGATGCGATCCGAGTTTGCGGCGGCGCTGGCCCAACGGCTCCAGGTCGAAGCCACGCGAGTCGCGCCCGCCGACACGTCTCGGCGGGTGTGGCTGGCCTTGGCCGCGTCAACGCTGCTTGCCGTCGGCCTGGGCTTCGGCCTGCAGCGGCGGTCGTCGATGGCGTGGGTGGCACTGGTGGACGACGCGGCCGGCGACCATCAGAACTGCGCGATCACGTTCAAGCTCTCGGAAGCGCCGATTCCTCTGACCGACGCCGCCAATCGCTACGGCGGGATCTATCGGCAACTCGAGGGCGTCGAGCCGTCGACGGCGGCGCTCAGCGGTGGCTCGCTGCAGGTGCTCGACCGGCACTCGTGCGTGTATGACGGCCGCCGCTTCGTACACATCGTGCTGCGCTACAAGGCCACCACGGCGTCGGTACTCGTGACGGCGGATACGAGGCCGGGACGGTGGCCGTGGGAGGCGCGCACCGGCGAAGGCGCGTTGTCGGACCTCGGCGTGAGTGGCAATTACACGATGGCGTCGTTCCTCGTGGGCCGCCAGGTGGCCTTCGTCGTGTCGTCGCTCGACCACGACGACGTGCAGGAGGTGGCCCAAGCCATGACCGGTCCGGTATCGCGCGCCTTGGCCGGCGCCTGAGGCAGCAGTCACGCACAACGAAAAGGGGCGCTGCGGCTCCTTCAGCAGCGCGGCCGTTCGCGTCGGTCGACGTCGAGGCTTCGCATCTGGCGCCGACGCCGGGAACGGCTGCGCGAAGATTCGCCGAGCGCCACCCTCGGTTGACGAGTAGGCCACCCAGCCTGGAAGGCGATCCGTCTGGCGTCCGGGGAGACCGGGAGGCGGTTGCGCGCGGCAAAGGTCACGATGGCCGGAATGCGCAAACGGTGAGCCGTCGCATCGCGCTGGTGCCACAGCTCGAAGACCCAGATGTCGCTGCCCTTGCCGTCGTCGATGCTCACGGCCAGGCTCGCCCCGTCGCGAGACACGCGGGGAGTCGCGCAGGCGGCCGGCCGCACTGTCAGCCGCTCGACCGCAACCGTGCGGCCTGCGAGCGCGAGTGCCAGGTCTGCAGAAGGGGTTCCCACCCGGCCGGGAAGGTAGACGAGCGTCTTGCGCGCACCCGATGACGACAGGCAGCACGAGCAGGGTTGGAGGTGACAGAACCCCGATTATCAGACCCTGCCCCCCAACGCAGGTCCGTGTTTTGCGGCTTGCCCCCGTGGCACAGTGGTCAACGACCCACCGGCCTTCTATCTGCGGCTGACGAGTGCACGCGCGGGGTCGAGACGGTCGTGCTCAGGGGCGAATGCCTGACGCGGCTCCGGCGCACGGGCGCCTTCCCTCCACGGCTCTGCGATTGGTGCAGTTGCCGCGGTCGCGCACCGTGCTCGGCATCCTGCCCCCGGGCGACGACTTCCAGCCCAGATTCGTGTCCGGCAACGACCATCGACCCGTGGGACTCGACGGCGAGCCTACGCCGGTCGACCTCGACACGCTCAGGGCATGAGCAGCACGAGCCGCGGGTAGATCAGGTTCTCGTTGGCCACGCGGCCACGATTCAGTTCCCAGATGTCACGCCAGCGATTCGGATCGCTGAGCTGCGCCTGGGCAATCTTGCTGAGCGTGTCGCCCACCTTCACCGTGTAGGTCTTCCGCCCGGCCACCGGACGCGTGAACACGTCCGACACGGTGGACAGGTACTCGCGCATCAGGTCCGCGTACTGCGGCGTGGCGCGAAAGCGGTCGATCACCTGGTTCACCTCGTAGACCAGGTCGAAGTTGCCGGCAGGAATGCCCACGGCGTACTTCGACTGGTTCAGGTTGTACTGCACGATGGTCGTGCGCGGATGCGCCTTGATCTCTTCGGCCGCGAAGGGATAGTCGTAGATCAGCGCGTCGGCCTGATCGCGCTCCACCGCCTCGAACCAACCGTCGTCTCCCGAGAACTTGGTGATGCGCGCGTTCGGGATGTTCTCCTGCACCCAGCGTTCGGCCGCCGGGTCGTCGTAGATGGCGACGCGCTTGCCGGCCAGGTCGCGCGACGAGCGATAGGTGCCGGCCATGCCCTCCGACACGATCAGGCACAGGCCGAAGTCGAGGTAGCCGTTGGACCACACCACGCCGTCCACCGACGGGTCGGGCACGTAGCCGCCCATGATGATGTCGATGTCGCCGGCGTGCAGCCGGTTCGGCAGGTCTTCGTAGTCGGCCTCCACGATCTGCACGCGCTTGGCGCCGAGGCCGTCGGCGATGAGGCCGGCCAGACGGAAGTCGAAGCCGTCGTCCTGCTTGCGCGCGTTGATGAAGCGCATGGGCGGCGCGTCGGGCTCCATGCCCACGCGCAGTACGCCGGTCTGCCGCACCGAGGCCAGCACGCCCTTGCGCTCGGCCGCGGGCCTCGAAGCCGGCGTGCCGGCCGGCGTGGCCGACGACGAAGGCGCGGTGGCCGGGGCGTTGGTGGCCGTGCCGCTGCCAGGCGCACCGCCCGGCATGCTGCCGCGATAGGTCCACCCGGCGTAGCCGAGCACACCGAGGCCAACCAGAAACAACAGCACCTTGCCCGCGGGCGTCAAACGCATACGTCCTCCGATTGATTCGTCATCCGAGCCGCACCAGCTCGCGCCGCGAGAACATCCGCGCCGCCTTGGCCGTGCCGCTCACCGCCGTCATCACGGCCTTGGCGGCATCCGCGCCGGTCTGCGCGCCGCCGTTCATGTAGCCCTGGAAATCGTAGCTGCAATGCTCGCCGGCAAAGAACAGATTGCCGACCGGCACGCCTTCCGCCCCGGCAATGGTCGTCCACTGCCCCGGCTTGTAGCAGGCATACGCGCCCTTGGTCCACGGATAGGTGGGCCAGTGGAAGCGCGACACCTTGCCGTTCCGCTCGCGCGACGAACCAGGATACGCGCGCTCGATGCCGCGCATCAGACGCGCGGCCACCTCTTCGGCCGGCCCCTGACCGGCCTCGTGCGCCAGCTTGCCGCCCGAATACAGGGTGAGGCCGCCTTCGGCCCCCGCCTGCAGGTAGCTGTTGGCCCAGGCGAGCTGGAACGACTCGTCGGAGTAGATGTTGCCGGCGTAGCCGCGCTTCTCCCACGGCCGGCTCTTGAACCCCACCATCACCTTGGCGTTGGCGCCGTAGCCGAGTTCGGCAATGGCCTTGCGCTTCACGGCCGGCAGGTCCACGTCGATCTTCACGTCGCGCAGCAGCGAGAACGGAATCGTGATGATGACGATGTCGGCGTCTTCGTCGACGACGCGTCCGCCGGTCTGGAAGGTGAGCGTGAAGCCGCGGCCCTTGCTCTTGATGGCCTCGAGCTTGTGCAGCATCTGAATCTGCGGCTGCACCCGCTTGGCCAGTTCATCCACCACGCGCTGATTGCCGCCGCGCACCTTGTAGCGTTCGTCGCTTTCGCCGAGCACCGCGCACACGCTCTTGTCGGTGAGGTCGCCCTCGCCGATGAGGAACAGGAAATTCAGAGCCGACTGCTCGCCCAGCTCGAGGCCGTACTCGGTGACGTAGGCCGCCTCGAGCATCTCGCGCAGCCAGCCCGTGGCCCCGACCGACGTGAAGTAATCGTCGATCGACTGCTTGTCGAAGGCCGTGCCGCCGCCCTCGGTTTCGTAGTTCACCACCTCGCCCATCGTGTCGAAGTCGGCGGCGATTTTCCTGGCGATCGGCACGAAGGCCGCGGCGGCCTGTGCCTGCGTGTAGTGCCGGCCGTTCACGAAGTAGGTCTCGGATGTGAGCTTCTCGCTGCCCGCGCCCAGCGTGTCGATCCGCTCGAGGCCGAACTCGGCCATCAGCGCCAGCATCTCTTCGTGGCTGGTGTCGATGAACTCGCCACCGAGCTCGGTGGTGAGTCCGGCGCCGAGCAGATCGGTGGCCGTGAACATGCGGCCGCCGGTGCGGTTGGCGCCCTCGAAGATCTTGGCGGTGAGGCCGGCCTTCTGCAGCCTGTAGGCGGCATTGAGCCCCGCCACGCCGCCGCCCACGATGGCGATCCTGGGCGCGCCCGAGCCGGCCGGTGGCGCCGGAGCCGGTCCGTCGGTGGCGGGTGCCGGCGGTGCCGGAGCCGTGCCACTGCAGCCGGCCGCCAGCGTAACGGCCGACAGCGCGGCCGAGTCACGCAGGAAGCGGCGACGCGAGTAGGCCATCTCGACCAGCTCGTCGAGCGGCGGCGTGTGCGATCCGCCGCGGGCCGACAGCCGGGCCAGGCGGAACGCGCGCCGCAGAGAGTTCATCAGGGGAGTGTGCGCCACATCAGCCTCCGTTCAAGACTTCACGAGGGCGCGCAGTTCGCTCAAGCGCGCCACCAGGTCGTTGCGATCCATGTTGCGATAGAGCTCCGGCAGCACCTCGCGCGACGTGCACTCCTGCACCGCGGCCAGGATCTGCATCTCGCGTTCGAGCTGACTCGTGGCCGGAATGAAGTCGTCGAAGGCGTGGCGCAGCACCGCGATCGAGGCCACGAGCTGGCCCTGCTCGTCGACCTCGGCCGAGAGCAGCGCGCGCGCCAGTATGGCCTCGATGTCGGCGCCCGAGAGCCCGGTAGGGTCGTCGGTAACTTGCGCGATGGCCGTGGCGTCGGTTTGCACGCCGCTCTTCTTGAGCATCAGGCGGAAGAGCGTGTCGTGTTCCTCCAGCGTCTGCGGGTAGAAGAGCGCCAGGTGTTCTTCGGCCCGGCCCTGCCGTTTCAGGTCGACCGGCAGCAGATCGGGACGCGAGGTGATCAGGAACCACACGATCTTGCCGCGATACTCGGTGTTGCCCATGAACGAGGCCAGCGCCGCGAATACGCGATTCGAGGTGCCCGAATCGCCCTGTTGATTGCGATCGCCGAGGAACGCATCCGCCTCGTCGATGATCACGCCCACCGGCCACATGGCGTGCAGCACGCTCAGAATCTTCTCGAGGTTGCCTTCGGTGACACCCTGCCACTGCGAGCGGAAGTTCATGAACTTCACGCACGGAAAGCCGATTTCGCCGGTGAAGCAGTTGACCAGAAACGTTTTGGCGGAGCCCACCGGCCCGGAAATCAGGTAGCCCATCGGCACGCCCTTCAGCCGTCCCGCCAGAATCGCCTGTGACGCGCGCCGCAGCCGCGCCTTCACGCCGTCGTGGCCCGCCACCATGTCGAGGCTGAAGCTCGACTCCACGTACTCGAGCAGGCCGTAGCACTCGGCCTCGATCACCGACTTCTTCTGCTCGCGCAGGGCCTTCACGTCGAGCCGCGCGCCAGATTCGTCGACCGACGCCAGGATCTGGCGAATCTGGATGCGCGTAAGGCCCGAGGTCATCTGCGCCAACCGCGCCACCGGCAGGTCAGACCTGGTGCGATACCACTCGGCGTCGCGCAGGCCCTCGAGGAACTGCAGCCGCTCGGCTTCGTTGGGCCGCGTGACCTCGACCTCGATGGTCTGCGGTGAACGCACGATGCGCGCGCTCACGTCGGCGAGGTTCTCGGTGACCAGCACGATCGTGATGTTGGCGGCGAGCAGCGCCGGGTCGGTGGCCCACTTCTGGATGTAGACGCGCACTGCGCGGTCGTCGGCACCGGCCTCGCCGGACGATTCGGGCACGAGCGTTTCGGCATACGGCAGCAGCACGGCCACGCCGAGCCGCTTCTGGCCGTGCACAACCTGCTTCAGGAACGCGTCGAGCAGCGCGCAGAAGGCCACCGGCTCGCGCGGCAGGGCCTGCGCAAACGAAGTGCCGTGCACCGCATCAACCACCGACACGCTCGCGCTGAAGTGCGTGTGCGATTCGCGCGTGTGGAACACGGCGCCGTTGGCGCGCTGGTACTCGATCACGACATCGCGCTGGCCGAAGATCCACTCGGCCAGGAAGGGCGTGAGGGGCAGAAACGCGGGGGCCTGCGCCGCACCCGCCGCGGCGGCACCAGGCGCCGCGTCCGCCGGCGTGGGCACCGGCACCAGGTCATGCGTGTTGCCGTGCAGCAGGAACGTGTTGCCGAGCCGCGCGCGAATGCCGTGGGCCAGCGTGCGTGCCCAGCCCGGATAGCGGTCGAACGGCGTGCTCATCGCCCCTTCACTTTCTGCCGGATCGACAGCGCGCTGGCAGCAGTTTCGGCCGGCACGGGCGGCAACCCGACCGGGGTCTCGAAATCCGCCTCCCAGCCATTGGTGTCGTCGCGCAGCAGGGTCTCCATCTCACGCACGATGCGCTCGGAATCCTCGGACTGCCGCACGATGGTGTCGAGTTCATCGGCAATGGCCTGCGGATCGCGCAACGACAGCGAGTTCTGGTGCAGCACCTCGACCAGCGACTCCATGGAATCGAGCTCGGCCTGGAGCGTGCGCGTGGTATCGGCCACCTGGCCAATCGACGTGAGCAGGCGCCGCTTCAACTCGCGATTCTTCTCGAGGGCCGCGGCGGCGCGTTCGGGCAGCCCTGCGCGCGTCAGCTCTCCCTCGAGGCCGGCGATTTCGCGTTCCAGGTCGGCCGCAGTGCGCCGCGCCGGCATGCGCTGATAGCGCTGCAGGGCGATGAGCCGATGCAGGCAGCCGTTCAGGATCATGTCGAGCTTGCCGCGCTGTTCCGACAAGTAGGCTTGCGAAATGCCCGACAGACTCTGGTAGTTGGCTTCGATCAAGCCGCACAGTTGCTCCATCGCCGTGTATCGCTTGGCGTGCGGCGCGCTCAGCTCGGCAATCACCCGCGACCGCCCGGCGCTGGCCTTCGCGCGCGCAATATCGCGCTTGCGGCGGCTCACCAGCCGGCGCAGCGGGCCCGAATCCAGAATCGGCAGCAGCACCAGCTCGGAGCCCGCCCAGATCAGCAGCGGCAATGGGTTGAGCGCCACGAGTGAGACGAGCGCCGCGCCGCCGAGCACGATCGCCTGGTACTGATTGACAATCAGCTCCCGCAGAATCGAGCCGGCAGAGACGTCGTCGTCTTCAGAAGGTGCCATCGCTCAGGCTACGCGCCCGGCTTCTCGTCGACCCGGCCCCCGACACTCGGCGTGACGTTCTGGGGCGCGGCCACGGGCGGCGCGCTGATGCCCATCTCGAGTTCGAACTGCTGCAGGATGCCGGCGGCCTTGAGCTTGCGCGACGTGCGCTCGCGCTCCATGCCCGCTGTATCGATGCCGCCGGTGGCCACCTCCACCGCCGCCTTCGACTCGGCCACCTCCTGCTTGATCTGCTCGAGGAACTTGTCGGCCGTGGAGGCCACGCCGTACGACTGCAGCTCGACGATCGCGTCGGCGGCCACGCGCATCACCTGCGCCTTCTGCCGGTCCTTGAGCGCGCGCTGGCTGAGTTCGATCTTCTCCTTCAGCTTGGTCTTCAGCACGTCCACCGATAGCTTGGCGCTCTCGTGCGCCGCGCTGGCGGCCAGCAGCTGTTCCTGCGTGCTCGTGAGATCGCCGCGGAGCTGCTGCAGTTGAATGGCGTCTTCTTCCGCCACGCTGCGCGCCGCCGCCGACCCGTCGCGCAGGGCCGCCTGAATGGACGCGGTGAGGTTGCGGTCCTGCTTCGTGAGCGCATCGCGCTCTTCCTCGAGGCGAATGACCGTGGCGCGCGTGGCCACCAGCACCGAGTTAAGCTTCGGCATGGTCATGCGCATCTCTTCGATGGCGTCCTGCAGCATCACCTCGGGGTCTTCGCCGACCGAGATGAAATAGCCCATCCAGGCGCGGAACAGTCGACTCAGCCTAGCGAACATCGGCGTCTCCTTGGGGCGGGGCGCTGGATGACCGCGTGACGGGATTCTCCGACACGAAGTGTCCGACGGCCTCGGCGATGAGGGCTTCCTCGTGCTGCTTGCGCTGCCGCCAGGTCTGCAGCTCGGCCTGCTCGGCCGCGACCTTGCGGGTGTTCTCGTCGATCTGCGCGCGCAGCTCGGCGGCGCGCTTGGCCACCTCGTCTTCGAGCTTGCGGTTGTCGGCCGCGGTGGCCTCCACCAGCGCGTCGACGTGCTGCTGCAGCACGCGCTCGTAGGTGTCGAGCGCACGATCGCGGCGCACGGCGTCCTGCACGATCTCTTCGACCGTTACCCCCGCGGCGTCCAGGGCTACGAGCACCGACTTGCGCCGCACCTCGGCGGGAAGTGCGCGGATGTGCTCGCTTTGCAGCATCTCGGCGACCTTGAGCACGGTGTAGCCGTGCGCAGGCGGCGCGATCTTGGCGGAGTCGTAGACGACCGACAGCTCAGCCGAGGGAATCGGCGGCGTGGTTGGCGCCGCTGGCGCCGACGGCGAGTCGCTCGGCTCGACGACCAGATCTTCGGCGCGTCGCGGCGTCGGAGTCGGCGTCGGGGCGGCCGCGTCGCCGCCAAGGCGCGCCGCCGCAGCGTTCGGCTCGTCGGCGACTACGAAAAAGCTGTACCACTTCTTGCCCACGGCCACCTCGGCTGGTCCGCGATTGTAGCAGGGTGGGGCGACAGCGTCGTCAGGTAGTCGAGCTTCGCTTGGAAGCACGCGCGGTAGAACGGCTGGTCGGCTTCCGCGAGCCGCCGGCTCACGACCTGCACGGGCGTCGCGCCGGAGGCGCTCTTGGCGGTGCCGTCGGCGCCGGCCTTCACGAGCGCCTTCATGAGCGTCACGCGGTAGTAGTCGTTCTCGCCGTTGCCCTCGGGGGCGTTGCTGCAGATCTCGAGCACGCCTCCGATCCTCTGAATCGTGCCGAGGTCCATCCGTCGTCTTGGCGACGCGATCACGACGCCTCTCCTCCTTTCGTCTCGCGCCCAGGCCGCGGTGGCCGGTTGCAACGCCGCCCAGATGAAGCCGACTAATTCCCGCGCCACCGCCACGACGACCTTCGGCGGTGGCTCATGCTACGTGGTGAGGCGCCGGCAGCGGCGGCAAAGCCGCTGCTGCGCCTTGTCGGCAATCGCGATCGCCCGCGGGGGCTGGCCCACGCGCCGTGCGGCCAAGGCCGGCCCCATGCCGGCGCGGTGCTGGCAGTGCCCACGGGCCTCGACCAGCACGCGGCGCACCAGACCGTTCCCGGTGTTCGTGATCCGGCCGCGGCGGTGGCGATCGCCACTCGAATCTTCGCTCGGCACCAGGCCGCCTCGGCCATGCCCAAGCCATCGGTGCGGTCGCGCATCGACTGTGTCGGCTCGTGTGGAAGATCCTGCACGACGAAGTCACGTACGAGGAACGCGTCCCGGTCGTCAGCCATGCGCGGGCACAGCGTCGAGCCGCCAAGTTGCTGCGCGAACTCCGGAGCCTCGGCTACCGCGGCGAACTCACCCCGGCGCCGTCAGGGAACGCACTGTGACCGCACCCTGATTTTCGACCTTGTCTAGGCGTCGTCGTGACCGATCGGCCGGGCGCGTGCGGGAGCCGGTCTCGGCACGTCGGAGGGCAGGGCGAGATGCATCAGGATCCGCCGCGCGACGGCGGACTCCTCGATCAGCGCAATCAGTCGAAGCCGCCCGCCACAGCGCGGGCAGCAAGTCCACCTCGAACGCCGGGCGCCATCAGGCCGGCGCGACACACCGGGTGGCTGACCACGCAGGGTGGGGCAGGCCGCCCAACGAACGGCACACGCGTGAGTGACACCGTGTTCGAGATCAGCAACGCCGGGCTCGAGGCCGCCGACCAGGACGAGCAGCGTGCCACGTACACGCGGGTAACCGTCATACTTGCATCGGGGACACAGGCCTGGGTGCACGTTGACGCCCGCGCCCGACCCGGATTCAGCTCGGGCCATGCTTAGGAGGATTCACCATGCGTCGACTCACTGCCATCGCCACGGTCGCCTTTAGTCTTGCGCTGGGGTCCACAACCGCACGCGCACAGCCGACGCTGCGCGGTGAGCCCGGGCCATCTCAAACGGCCATCCCGCAGCGGTTCCTGGCACTCGTGAACGCCAACGTCGTGGACGTGCGCAGCGGCGCCATCACGTCGGCGGCGACCATCGTGGTGCGAGACGGCCGCATCGTGTCTGTTGGCACAGGTACGGCGCCAACGGGCGCGGAGGTCGTGGATGTGAAGGGTCGGTGGGTCGTGCCTGGTCTCATCGACGCGCACACTCACATCGAGACCATGGACGCAGCGCGTCGCGCGGTGATGTCTGGCGTCACCACCGCGCGAAGTGCCTCGGTGAGCGCGTTTCAGGACGTCGCTATCCGCGAGTTCGTGTCCGCCGGCTACCTCGCCGGCCCGGACATGCTGGCGGCGGGCATCTATGTCACCCCGAACGACCCCGAATGGCTGGCGGACCCCAAGATGGTCTCGGTCTGGCCTCGCGTGGACACGACGGAGCGGCTGCAGCGGCTGGTCCGACTGAACAAGGAGCGCGGCGCCAACGTGATCAAGACGCGGGGCACCGAACGCGCCGGGCGGCCGGATACCGACCCGCGCGAACAGGTCTACACCGCGGCGGAACTGCGCACGGTGGTCGACGAGGCGCGCACCCTCGGGATGGACGTGCTGTGCCACACGCACGGCACGGAGGGCTCCGAAGCCGCGATTCAGGCCGGTGTCCGCAGCATCGAGCACGGGACCTATCTCACCGGCGCCCAGCTCAAGACGATGGCGGCCCGAGGCATCTACTGGGTACCGACCTACTCGACGCTCATCGACCTCGTCGAGCCGGGCGGCGACTACGACAACCCGGTCGTGCACAACCGTGGGTTGTTCATGCTGCCCGTGGCCAAGCGCGCATTGGCGGCCGGCATCGCGGCGGGCGTCAAGATCGTCACGGGCGCGGATTCCAGCTATGGGCCGGAAAGCACGACGCGCATTTCCCACGAGGTCGCCAACTTCGTGAGCGCGGGGATGGCGCCGCTGCAGGCGCTGCAAGCCGCCACCGTGACCGCCGCCGAGCTGTTGAGGCTCGACGGCAAGGTCGGCGTGGTCGCCGCGGGGTTCGAGGCCGACCTCATCGTGATCGAGGCCAACCCCCTCGTTGACGTGCGGGCACTCCAAGACCCGCTGTTCGTGATGAGCAACGGACGAGTGGCCGTCAACCGGTTGGAGTTCGGGCGCGAAGGCCGATAGGCCCTAGCCAGGGTCGCTCTCAGAACGCGTTTCCGAGAAATGGCAGCATCCGGCCCCAATACAGCACCATGAACCAGGACAACAAGGAGACGGCGCCGGCGATCTTGAACGGTGTCGGCATCGGCTCGTCTGGACCAATCGTCAGAACTGTCCGCCCGTGGGTGGTCTCGAAATACAGCACGTTCACGCCCGAAATCACGAGGAAGAGCATCTTCATCCAGAAGGCGAGGTTGGTCACGTACTGTTCGGGGGCGCCCACGATGAAGATGCCTCCCGTGATCAGGTTGATGACGAACCCCGCGATCCCGTACGGGAGCATCTGCTTCAGCGCCGGCAATGGTATCTGCTTCAGGAAGCCCATCAGCCGCAGGTCGAGCATGCCAACGATGCCGACGAGCAGCGACAGCCCGATGAAGTGTAACGTCTCGCAAATCGGCCAGGTCCACGGCCAGTACCGTACCCACTGGGAAGGCGCCGTGGCATGCAGCCAGGCCGCGAAATGCTGTAGTTCGGGCATGAACATGGCTACCGCGGAGTCGGCGTCAGATAGGCCATGAAGCGACCGGCCGTGATCGCGCCGGCCCACGAGACGAGCGAGACCACGGCCAGGACCTTGGCGGTCGAAGTAACGACGGCGGAGTCGGCCCCTTGGCCGAATCCCTTTGGGCCGTACACCGCGCGGCGCAGCATGACAACGACCACGATCGCGCAGGCGATGAAGCCGAGCTTGACGAAGAACACCGGGGTGGTCCCTTTCGTCGTCGCATCGGCGCAAAACAGCATGATTCCCGTGACGGCGCTGATCGCGGCCCCGATCCACAGGGCCTTGAAGAACGCCACCATCGGCCCCAACGGGATCTGCGGTGCCACGCCGAGCAGGCGCAGGTTGAGGGCGGCGTTGGAGCCGACGAGAATCCCCATCCCGAGCGTATGGGCAGTCAAGACGGTGGGGTATGCCCATACCGATCCTGACTCGCGAAGCCAGGTGGAGAACGCGGTACTCTCCAGCAAGAGCAAGAAGTCGTGCACGGTCATTCCCTGCGTCCTACTTTCGTGTCGTACCGGTCAAGCCCTCACGCGAGCAGTTGAAGCGCTCGATCTTCAAACCTGACGGCGCGAACTCGGTCGTCGCGCGCGGAAACGGCTGCTTGAAGAAGCCTGCGTCCACAAAGTCCAGATCGACGACGAGCCGTTGGCGTGCGGCGTCGAGGTGCACCCGCTCCACCGACGTGAGCGCCGCCGAGTGCAGCAGCCCCTTGGTCGGCTGGCCCGCCTCTTCGACGTACTGGTTCATCACGCCAGCGGAATAGTTAGCGGTTTCGACCACGAGCGTGTCGCCGTCGAAGTGGCCAATCGAGTGACCGAGCGAATTTTGCGGACCGCCCTTCGGATGGTCCTTCATGTCCATGTGCACGACGCGCCGCACGTCCATCCACTCGTGATGCAGCACGATGTTGCCACCGTCTCGCACGATTTCGAGCGGGGTGCCTGGCGCGAACCAGACGCGCCGGACGCCGACCGGCTCGCAGCGAAACGTCGGGTCATCCTTGAACGGATCGTAGGCGGCGACGGCCTTCTCGCCGGCCGGCGTCAGGGAGTGCATCATCGGCTGCGGACCGCTCGTGCTCCGGTTCGGCACCGGTGCCAACAACCAGGTGCCGAAGATGTCCGTCCGCTGCGCCAGCGTCTCCGGACGCGGGGATTCTCCGGGGCCGCTGGTCTTGAGGATGCGGCCGTCCGCAAATTCCACGCTGTCGAAGAAGCACATGTAGGGGCTGTGCCGCGACATCGATCCCTTGACGCGGACGCTGGTGCCGGCTTTGAGCATTGCCGGCGTGAGCCCGATGCGCGTCAGCTGCGTGACGCCGTTTGATTCGCAGATGTACTCGCGGGTTCGGCCATTCTCGTCCACGGCGTCGATGTGGAGGTAGCTGTGCGGATTGCGCGCCTCGAACCGGGACACGGTGCCGACGATGTTGGCCGGTTTGCTGGCATCAAAATGTGGCGCGAAGCTGTGGTGCGCCTGCGCATCCGGCGCCCCGAGCAACGCGCCCACGACAGCGGCCATCTGCAGGACCGGGTGTCTGGAACACATAGGCACTCTCCTTGACGTCGGCGCGCGTCAACAGTCTGCGACGTCCGCCAGAACTGCCCTGAGTCTACCCCTTCCGGGGACAGACACCGCGAATCGGTCAACACTCGCGAAGCTGGCGCTGAACTCTGAAGCAATGTGCGTCGCGGCCGGCACCGACATCTGGCCGTGCGCCGTGATGTCGACTGGGCAATCGCCACGAGCCCAGGTGACCACGGCAATAGAAAAGGCGGCTCCCACGAATGGGAGCCGCCCTCGAGATGCGTGGTGCGGGGGCGCGCGCGACTGCGCCCTCGACTGCGACTAACTGGCGCGCGCTACTGCCGCTCGCGTTCCATCGTCGTCGCGCCGGCCTTGCGCTTGTCGACTTCGGCCTTGTACTCGTCGTCCTTCAAGTAGACGATGTTGATCCAGGCGTGGGCCATCTCATCCACCGTGCGGTCGCCCCAACCGACCCACTGGTTCGGGTCGGGATTGGTCTTCTTGGCGATGGTGTTGTCGTGCCACGCGGTGACCTTGAGCAGCGTGCCCTTCGGCAGGAGCGGTGCCACGTCGTCGGCATAGACGAAGGTGGTCATCCACATGAAGTTGAAGTCGCTGACGTTGCTGAGCACCTGACGCTGGCCGCTCGGCAGCAGGGCTTCGACCATCATGGCCTTGCCGCGCAGGTGCATGTGGGGCTGGAAGCTTTCGATGCGCGCGTTGTCGCGCAGCGGGAAGAAGCCTTCGCTCACCGTCACGGTGTTGGGCCGCAGATCGAGGGTGCCGATTGCGGCGGGCACCAGCGACAGCGAATTGCGGTACTTCGGCTCCTGGCCCTTCGGGTAGAAGTAGATGCCCATCTCGACGTTGCTGGTGATTTCCTCACCGGCCTGCGAGTAGTGGATGTCCCAGCGGAACTTCGAGCCCGGCAGCAGGAGCTTGCCGGTATCGGGGCGCATCATCTCGCCCTGCTTGCCCACGGCCCATTCCATGAAGGGCGTCGGCAGGAAACCCGCCACCGGCGCGCCGGGATCCTGCTGGTCGAGATACGCGATGGCGTGGTGCGTGATCTTGCGGCCCTTGATCGTGTTGGGGCGAATCTCGATGGCGCGCACCCAGCGCGGCTCGGTGATGCCGGTTTCGGAGACGCGCTTGTCCCACGAGTCCTGCGCCACGGCGGGCATGGTGAACGACTCCGACTTGATCACGAGGTCGGGCCCGGTCTGGCCAAACGCCTTGGCGAAGTTCCAGCCCTGCTCGCTCGGCCAGGCCTTGGCGGGGGGCATGTCCTTCGGATCGCCCTGAGGGGCGCCGGCGTCGACCCACTTGATGATGGTGTTGAACTCGGTCTCGCTCAGGGAGTCGTCGTTCTTGAACTTGGTGACGCCCACCGTGCGGTCGATCTGAAAGGGCGGCATCTGGTGTTCCGAGACGCGCGCCTTGATCGAACGAGCCCAGGGCCGGGCCTGCTGATAGGTCATGAGTGACATCGGCGCGATCGAGTCAGGCCGGTGGCACGCTTCGCACTTGGCCTGGAAGATCGGCGCGACGTCCTTGGCAAACGTGGGCGCCGCCGCCCCCTGCTCGCCGGCGACCGCCGTGCCCGGGAGCCATAACGCTGCTGCCAGCAGCGTGGCACCGACCGCTCCGCTTGCCTGTCCCTGATTGATTCGCATCATGATCCTGGCTCCCTATTTCACTGACACTTTAACGTAGGTGTTGGTCCAGCAGCACTGGAAACCAGCGCCACCTTCGCCTGATTCGTCATTGCCTTGCACACGTACCAGATATTCGCCCGGCAGGGTGAAGGTGGCTTTGGTGCTCACCATGTCGCCCTGCTTGGCCACGGGCATGCGGGCCGGTTCGAAGGCCACTTTCCCGGGTCCACGGAACTTGTGAAACGACACGTTGGCGATGCCCGGCGCCTCACGCCCCGACTTCAGACCTTTCTTCGTTTCCGCCTGGTCTTCCACCCACAGCTTGATCTCCACGGGCGTGTTCACGGTGGTCGTCAGCGTGGTCGCCACGGCCGTGGGTGGGCCGGTGAACTTGGGGCCGCCCGGCGCGAAGGTGAACTCGGGCGGGCGGTTGCCCATGCCGGATTCCACAAACGGCGTAATCGTGTAGCCCTTGGTCACGCCGAGCGGAATGGACTGCGCCTCGCCGTTCGACACGATGGTCCACGTGACGGTCTTGGCGCCGAAATCCTTGGGCACCTTGATGGCAAAGATGCCCCAGTTGCGGCCCACGGCAAAGTGCGTCGGCTGGCCCTGATCCACGTCGCCCGGCTCCACGCGGTTGTTGGGACCTACCGGGATGTCGAAGGTCTCGGTTTTGTTGCGGTTGAAGTAGCCCACGAGCAGCGTGAAGCTGCCGTCGGCGTTCTCGTACCAGCCTTCGAAGGCGGGCGTGACGCTGACGCCGCGTTCGCGCGCGGGCTCCAGCGGCAGCGTACGCGGTGCGGGCGTCTGGGCCGCGGCCACCAGGGGGAACAGGGCCGCAATGGCCAGAACCGCAACAGCACGCAGCCGGTGCGACGACGATCGGAAGTTGAACATAGTGACTGACGCCTTCCCGGCTTCAGATCCCGGTGCACGATGCGAAGGACGCGCGAGGCTGCCGGCGATCATGCCGCCGCCCCGCGAAGAAATACGCGCACGATCTCGTGGCTCTGGTGAGCGAACCCGGCTTCGCCGCGCACGAGTGCCGTCTCGACGACGGCGCGCACCATGCCGAGCAGCATGGCCGCGTAGGTGCTGGTGCTGGCCGGACGCAGCACGCCAGCGTCGATGCCCCGGGCCACGAGCTTCTGGGCGCGAGCCATCAGCTGCGTCGCCACGGTGTGCTGACGATTGACCGCGGTCGCATCCGCGCCCCGCTGCAGCAGGTCGTCGACCATCAGCGCGAGCAGCACGCGATTGGCGTCCCAGTGCGTGACCAGCGTGACCACGAACTGGTGCAGTTCCTCACCCACGCTGGCGGCCGTTGGTTGGCCACCGCTGGCGCCCGCGTCGGAGGCGGCGTCGAGGGCGTCAAGCAGGTGCTGGGTGCGCGACTGCAGGAGCGAGGCCACGAGCGCCTGGCGATCGCGGAAGTAGTTATAGAGCGTGCCCACCGCGATGCCCGCGCCGCCGGCAATGTCTTCCATCCGCACTGCGCCCGCCCCGCCGGCGTTGAAGGCGGTCGCGGCGGCATCGAGGATCGCATCGCGAGTCGACTCGCGGAGTCGATCGCGCAAGGGCATCGTGGGATTCATTAAGTGAATTGAGATTCACCCTTCAGTGTGCGCCTCTCTGGGGCGGGCGTCAAGCGGGTATTTGCCGCAACTGGTGCTTACCGCGCCGACCTCGGTCGCTTCCGTGCCGGCCGCGCCACGTGCCGGCCGCGTACCCGACTCGTTCCCCTCGGGCTGGCGGCGGTCACAAAGCCAATGCGGGGCGCCGGCCCCACCCCGCCGGGCACCGCATAGGCCAGCACGACGATGCCGCTGGCCGCCAGCACCCTCGTGTCGCTCAGCACGAGCGTAGTCGACGCCCCGGGGGGCAGCAGCGGAATGCCGTCGCCGAGCAACACCGGAATCACCGCCAGTTCCACGGTATCCACCAGCCCGGCCAGCAGGAGCAGGCGAAAGAGCTCGCCGCCGCCGTAGAGCCAGATGTCCTTGCCGGCTTCGGCCTTCAGGGCCGCCACGACCGCCGCCGGGTCGTCGCTCGTGATCCGCAGGCCCGGCCGGGTTGCCGGTGGAAGCGTCCGCGAGAACACGACCGTGTCGATCGCCGGCAACGCGCCTTCGCCCATGGCCGCCACGACGTCGTAGGTCTTGCGGCCCATGACCGCCACGTCGAACTCCCGGTACATCGCCGCGAAGTCGATGGCCGGATCCATCACGATCCAGTCGTAGTCGCCGTTGGTCCGGGCGACGAAGCCGTCGACGCTGACGGCCACCTGATAGCGAAGACGTCTGCTCATCGTTGTGTTCTGCGCCTCGATGATGGCCCGGCCTTGGGCACGGCGGATGAGGCCTCGAGCGAGAGTCGAGCAACGCGGGCTTTCACCAGCCTCCGGATGAGCGCGACCGGCAGTGCCGTCGTGAGCGGGAACCGCACTGTGCCCTTGCCGCTCGTATCGTAGCGGGCGAACTCGCCGGGATACGACTCGGACACGCCGTAGACGGCGCTGTGCTGTGCGGCGGCGCCGAACCAGATGAGGCCCTTGCCATGTAGCCGAAACGCCGGCATCTGGTAACTGATGCACTCGTCGGCGCCGGGCGCCGCCGCGTGGATGAGTTCCCGCAGCCGCTGCACGGCGGCGCGCTGATCGGGGCGCAGCGGCGTCAGATACTCGTCAATGGTCGCGAGGCCCGCCTTCGATTTTGCCTGAGCCGAGGACGCGCGCCGTGAAATGACTGTAACTGGCATCACCACCGTCCTTCTCCGTGCCGCCACCCTATCGCACCAGTGGCTTGTCGAGCGAGTCCCAACCATAGGCCAGCGCCACGCGGGCCTCGATCTCGTTGATCAGCGCGCGGCCACGATCGCCGTTGGTCATGATCGCCACACCGTAGCCCTTCCGTACATGGCCGACGAGGTTGGCCTGAAAGCCCCAGTTCGAGCCGCCATGCGCGAAATACCAACCTTCGCCGCGCATCTCCACCCCGAGCCCCACGGCGTAGGGGCCTACGCCAACGGGTGACGTCATCTCTTTCCCCGACGCCTGCGACAACACCTTCCCCGCCGGTCCGCGCACGGCGGTCTGCACCTCGATGATGAACCGCGCCAGGTCGGTGGGGGTGGTCCAGAGCCCGGCGGCCGCCTGTTCGGGATACACGTGCCAGGCGGTGTTCATCGCACGACCCTGACCGTCGTGCGCGCGCGAGAGCTGCGCGCTGACCTCCGGCGAAGGTGGCTGCACGAACGAACTGCTGGTCATCTGCAGCGGGCCAAGCACCGTGGCCTGCATGAACCCGGCGAACGGCTGCCCGGTGAGCTCCGCCAGGGCGAGTTGCATGATGGTGACGCCGCCGCCCGAGTACTTGTAGCCCTGAAAGGGCGGACGCGCAAAGAGCACCTGGCCGACATTCGACGGCGTCTGTCCGTTCAGGATCTGCGCCACCGATGGACGCGGCGCCTCGGGGTCATAGCCGGGGAACCCAAAGCCGTCATCCGCGCCGGAGGTGTGACTGAAGAGCGACCGCGGCGTCACCGGGTGCCCGCGCGTGAAGTCTGAGTCGGGCACCTTCCACGACCGCAATCCGGTGTTCACGTCGGCATCGAGGTCCAGCCGGCGATCCTGCACGAGACGCATCGCGGCCATCGCCGTAACGGGCTTGCTGATGGAGGCCGCCTGGAAACGGGTGGACGTCTCGGTGGGACGGTTGGTCGTGACGTCGGCCACGCCGTAGGCCTTGGCCCAGTGCACCTGGAAGTCTTTCACGACCGCAACACTCGCGCCAGGCACGTTAAGACGCGTCATCACCTGCGGCAGGGTGAGACGGTCGAGGCCCTGACGGTCGGGCACCTGCGCCGCCTCGATACGCGCGATCATGGCGGCCACGTCGGTCTGCGCCGACGGCTGAGCGGCGACCAGGCCGGTGGCCAGTGCCAGCGCGGCGAGCCCGGCGTGCCAACGCGTGTGACTAGTGCGCATCCCCTCATCTCCTCATGGCCTGCGGCGCGCGCGGCGTAGTCGCGCGGCGCGCTACGCCGGCGGCTCGTTCTTCACCGTGACGGCTGCCCTCGAGGCTTCGTTCACGGTCAGCTGAAACACATCGGGCCTGGCATAGTGACCCACGACGTCGAAATCGAATTTCCCGCGCCCAATGTCGCGCAGATCGAGGTCGGCCGTCAGAATCGCCTCACTGCCGAAGTGCGGCCCGGCCAGCACGGCGCCGAGCGGGCTGATGATGGCGCTGCCACCGCGCATCAACTGTGCGTCGGGGGTGTCGCCGAGCGACACGCGCACGTCCGCGGGGAATTCGTCCTTGCGCAGCACCTGGCACGCGGTCAGGACGAAGCAGCGGCCCTCGAGCGCGATATGGCGCATCGATGGCAGCCATGTGTCGCGGTCATCGGCCGTGGGCGCGCAGTAGAGCGCGACCTGCTTGGCGTACATGGCCATGCGAAGCATGGGCATGTAGTTCTCCCAGCAGATCACCGAGCCGATGCGGCCGTACGGACTGTCGACGACGGTCAGCGTGGACCCATCGCCAAACCACCAGATCATGCGCTCGAGCGCCGTGGGCATGAGCTTGCGGTGCTTGCCCAGCAGCGCGCCGTCGGGCCCGAAGAACAGCACCGTGCAGTAGCATGTGCCGCCGTCGCGTTCGATGACGCCCATCACCACGTAGGCGCCGTGTGCCGCCGCGGCCTCGCCAAGACGCGCCGTCTGAGGCCCCGGCACGCTGATGGCCGACTCGAAGGAGCGGCGGAACTCGTCCCGGCCCGCCGGATCGCGCGCGCCCACGACGAGCCCGTAATTGAGCCCCTTGGGATACCCGCCGATGAATGCCTCGGGGAACACGATCACCCGCGCGCCCTGCGCTGCGGCTTCGCCAATCAGGTGTACGGCCTTGTCGACGCAGGCGCCGCTGTCGAACGGCACTGCGCTGGCCTGCACCACGGCCGCGCGCACGGACGTCGATAACGCGTCGGCCATGCTACTGACCCGGCTTCGGGTTGTACTTCAGCATCATCTCTTTCATCATCTGGTCCGGCGTCTTCTTCGCCTTGATCATCTCCTGGACCATCTCGGTCGACGGCGGCACGATGTGACTGGCGCGCAGATAGCCGACGATGTTGCCGTAGATCTCGTTGTTGTGGACCGTCGTGTGCAGAAAAGCCTGCACCATCTGGGGCGAGGCGAGGATCTTCGCGTCGTCGAGCGCGGCAAACGCCGCGTCGCAGTACTCAAACGACGCCTTGAGCGCCGCGACGATCTCGGCCTTCGACGACAGCAGGTCGGTCTTCGCCTTCGGCAGGGGATTCGGCTCGCCGCGCAGCACGGCGCAGTCCACGTAGTTGCGCTCGGTGGAGTGATTGATCCACTGGCCGAAGTCCATCTGCTCTGGCGCCAGCTTGAAGGTGTACTTGTCGGCCGGCATCACCTCCGCTGCGCCCTGCAGGAACAGCCGGACTGGCGTGTAGTAGCGCTGAATGTTCGTGGTGGTCAGCGGACCCTGCGCGCATAGCGGCGCGGCGGTCAGCAAGGCAAGCAGGAAGGCGACGGGTTTCATGGGCAGGTCCTCAACGCGCATGGTATACCCACACCATGAACACGCGCCGGCAGTTCCTGATCACCGCGCCAATGGGCGTGCTGGCGGCCACGGCCGCATGCCGTACCGAGGGGCCCTCCGCCCCGGCGCCCTCAGCGGAGGCGCCAGCATCGGCGGCTCCTGCGTCGGCACCGGGAGCCCCGCCCACGTTCGGCACGGGCCCGATCACCGGTCCGCCGGTCTCGGCGGCGACGTTTGCGGAAGCCGAAAAGCTGATGCAGGTCACGATGCGGCCCGCGGAGCGGGAGCTGGCGGCGGGAAGCTGGCAACGGTCGCTGGCGCCACTGCTCGAACGTCGCAGTGGTCCACGCACGGTGAGGCTCGACGACACCGTCGCGCCCGCTACCGTCTGGACGCCGTCGCGCATCGACCCACATCCCACGGCCTCGCGCGACGTGTTCGTGCGCACGCGTGGCAACGCCGTGCCGTTGCCCGCGGGCGATGCCGACATCGCCCACGCGCCCGTCACGCAGCTCGCACGCTGGCTCGAGAGCAAGCAGCTCACGTCCATGCGGCTCACGCAGATCTACCTGGCGCGGATCGAGTCGCTCGATCCGAAACTGCGGAGCGTGATCACAACCACGAAGGACCACGCGCTGGCGCAGGCGGCGCTGGCCGATCGCGAGATCGCGGCCGGACGCTACCGAGGCCCGCTGCACGGCATCCCGTACGGCGTAAAGGACCTGCTCGACACGGCCGGCATTGCCACGACGTACGGCGCGGAGCCGTTCCGCAACCGCGTGCCCACCGCTGACTCGGCGGTGGTGCGGCGGCTCACCGAGGCCGGCGCCGTGCTCGTGGCCAAACTGAGCCTCGGGGCGCTGGCGCTCAACGACATCTGGTTTGGCGGACAGACGATGAACCCCTGGCTGCTCGAAGAAGGCGCCTCGGGATCCAGCGCGGGGCCGGGCGCCGCCACCACAGCGGCACTCGTGGGCTTCTCGATTGGCAGCGAAACGGGCGGCAGCATCATCGCGCCAGCGATGCGCTGCGGGGTGACCGGCCTGCGCCCGACCTTCGGCCGCGTGCCCCGCACCGGCGCCATGACGCTCTGCTGGTCACTCGACAAGCTCGGCCCGATGACCCGGAGTGTGGAAGACGCCATGCTGGTGCTGCAGGCCATCAGTGGACCAGACGCCGGCGACGTATCGAGCGTACCGTGCCACCTGGATTTCGATGCCACCGCGCCAGTGAAGGGACTGCGGGTGGGCTACTTCCCCGCCTGGATGCGCGAGAGCCCGGCCACCAACGTGGACCGCGCCGCACTCGAGCTCGCCAAGACGCTCGGCCTCACGCCAGTCGAAGTCACGCTGCCCAACTGGCCGTACGGCTCGCTGCAGCACGTGCTCTTCAGCGAGGCGGCGGCCGCCTTCGAGGAACTGACGGTGTCACATGGCGTCGATCAACTGACCGCGCAGCTCCCTGACGCGTGGCCAAACCTCTTCCGTATGGCGCGCTACCTCTCGGCCGTGGACTTCGTCCAGGCCGATCGCCTGCGCCGTAAGGTGGCCGCAGAGATGGCGCGCATCTTCGCCGGCGTCGATCTACTCCTTGTGCCGTCGCTACGCGACGAGATGCTCACCATCGGGAACTTCACGGGTCATCCGTCGCTGACCCTGCGCGCCGGTTTCGTCCAGGTCGGCCAGGCGCGCAGTGATTGGGCGCCGGATCCGGCTCATCCTGTTCCGACGTTCGACCCACCGCGACGCGTGCCGCACGGCGTCACGATCATCGGGCGGCTGTTCGACGAAGGCACCATCGGTCGCGTGGGCGTCGCGATGGAGCAGGCGCTCAACGTGGCTCAGGAGCGCCCGGCGGGCTTCTGACGGCTAGCCGCGCGACATGGGCGTCGCCGCCCGCTGCGCCTTGCTGTGCGTGCGCCCGTAGGCGACATACACCGCGGTGCCGAGCGCCAGATACGCGATCAACCGCAGCCACGTATCTGCGGGCAGACCGGACATCAAGTACCCGCACGTGAGCATGCCGAGGGCCGGAACCAGTGGTGACCACGGCGTCCGGAACGGACGCGGCAACTCCGGCCGGGTCCGGCGCAGGATGATGACGCCCGCGCACACGATCACGAACGTGAGCAGCGTGCCCATGCTGACGAGTTCGCCCAGTACGCCAATGGGCATGAGCGCTGCCATCAGCGCCATCACGACGCCGGTCACGAGCGTGATCCGGTGTGGCGTGCGCAGGCGAGGATGCAATTCGCCGACCCACGGCGGCAGCAGGCCGTCTTGCGACATGGTGTAGAAGATTCTGGACTGTGCCAGCATCCCCACGAGGATCACGGTGCTCAGGCCGCCGATGGCGCCAAGCTTCACGAGCGGCGACAGCCAGCGAAGTCCGGTCGCATCGACTCCCACCGCGATCGGGTCGGGCACGTCGAGCGCGGAGTAAGGCACCAGGCCCGTGAGCACGATGGCCACGAGCATGTAGAGCACCGCGCAGCCGGCAAGCGATCCGAGAATGCCAATCGGCAGGTCGCGCTGCGGGTTCTTGGCTTCCTGCGCGGCCGTCGTCACCGCGTCGAAGCCCATGTAGGCAAAGAACACCACCGCCGCGCCCCGCACGATGCCGCTGTAGCCAAAGCGCCCGAACTCGCCAGAATTAGGTGGAATGAACGGCGTCCAGTGCTCAGGGCGCACGTAGAACGCCCCGGCGACGATGAACACGACCACGACCGACACCTTGACGACGACGATGGCCGCGTTGACGTTCGCCGACTCGTGGATGCCGCGCACGACGACCGCCGTCATCACGAGCACGATGCCGGCGGCGAGGATGTTGAAGATGCCCGTGACGTGGGGCAGCGTGGCCACGTCCACGCCCTGTGCCGCCAGCCGCGCGGCGACTGACGACAGCACTTCCCAGTGGTGCGGCGCGGTCTCGACCAGTACCGTGCCGGGCGGCGCTGTGAAGGCCGGAGGCAGCGTGACGCCGATGTCCCGCAGCAGGCTGAGCACGTAGCCCGACCAGCCCACCGCCACCGCCGACGGTCCCACCGCGTACTCGAGCGTCAGCAGGCACCCGATCATCCAGGCCGCGAACTCGCCGAGCGTGGCGTAGGCATAGGTGTAGGCCGAGCCCGAAACCGGGATCATGGCGGCGAACTCGGAGTAGCAGAGCGCCGCGAAGCCGCAGGCGATGGCCGCCATGACGAACGACAGCAGGATGCCGGGTCCCGCGTACTGCGCGGCTGCCAGGCCCGTCAGCACGAAGATGCCGGCGCCGATGATGTCGCCGATCCCCAGCATCACCAGGCGTCCGGGTCCCAGCACGCGCTTCAACGAATGTGGATGGGTGGCGGCGGCATCGGCCGCCAGCGACTCGATCGACTTCGTGGTGGTGAGCGAGGTCAGCCAGGACATGTGCGCCACACACTACTGCGAAACCGTGGCCGCCGCCGGAACAAATACGCGTCGAGTCGGCCCGGTGGTAGGCTGACGCCCGATGCTGCCATCCACGTCGTTCGATCTGACCTACGCGCGCGCGCAGTTCCCGTCGCTCTCGTCCGGCTTCGCGTTTCTCGACAACGCCGGCGGGTCACAGATTCTCGGCCGCGTCGTGGACCGGATCCGTGACTACCTGCTCACGACCAACGTGCAGCATGGCGCAAGCTATTCCGTGTCCCAGCAGGCCACGGCGCGCGTGGCCGAGGCGCAAGTGCGCACGGCCGAGCTGCTGAACGCCTCCCGGCCCGAAGAGATCGTGATGGGCCCGACCACCACCGTGCTGCTGCAGTGGCTGGCGCGCGCCATGGTGGGTCAGCTCGCACCGGGCGACGAAGTGGTCGTGAGCCGGGCCGACCACGAGTCGAACATCGGCCCATGGGTGGGCCTCGAGGCGCACGGCGTGGTCGTGAAGACCTGGGAACTGCGACCCGGCACGCACCTGCTCGACCTCGACGACCTCGCGGCCCTGATGACGCCGCGTACGAAGTTCGTGGCCGTGACCCATGCCTCGAACATTTTCGGCGCGATCCAGCCCATCGCCGACATCGCCAGGCTCGTGCATGCGCGCGGCGCCAGGCTGTGTGTCGACGGCGTGGCTTTTGCCCCGCATCGCGCGGTCGACGTCAGGGCGTGGGACGTCGACTACTACGCCCTCAGCTTCTACAAGGTCTACGGACCGCACCATGCAGTGCTGTACGGCAAGTACGAACACCTGCTCGAACTCGACACGCTCTATCACTACTTCGTGCCGAAAGACAAAATCCCCTACAAACTTCAGCCAGGCAATCCCAACTACGAGCTGTCGTACGCCTGCATCGGCATTGCCGACTACCTGGACGATCTCGGCCGGCGGTCGGGAACGCCGCCGGCAGCCACGCGCCGCGCCGCCATCGAGTCGGCATGGTCTGCCATCGCCGCGCACGAAGCCGCTCTGGGCGGCCGCCTGCTCGACTACCTGGGGACACACCCGCGCGTGCGCGTGCTCGGTCCCGCCACGGCCGACGCCGAGGTGCGCGTCCCGACGATCAGCTTCGTCGTCGATGGCGTGGACTCGCGCGAGATCGTGCGTCACACCGACACGCTCGGTGTGGGCATTCGCCACGGCGACTTCCACTCGCGGCGCCTGGTCGAATGGCTCGGCTACGGCGGCCCGAGCGGCGTCGTACGCGCGTCGATGGTGCACTACAATTCGCCCGAAGAAATGGACCGCCTCATCGCCGCCCTCGACGCGGTGATCTAGCAACTCGACGGGAGACAGAGACACATGGCGCACCGCGGACACACACGGCGATGGACGAGGCGCGGCCTCTGCGCAACACTGCCGGCCTTGGCGGCCACGGTCGTCCTGGCCACATCCGGAGCGCCGGCACGAGCGACGGTCTTCGCGCAGGCGGCCTCACGGCCTGCTGACGACACAGCGATCCGGCCCTTCACGATCCACGTGCCCGACGACGTGCTCGCGGATTTGAAGGCGCGCCTCGAGAATCCTCGGATTGCCCCGCCGCTCCAGGGCGAGGGCTGGGCCCTCGGCACCGACACCGCCTATCTGCGCCAGCTTGTGACCTATTGGCGCGACTCGTTCGACTGGCGCGCGCAGGAACGCAAGCTGAACGCGATGGAGCAGTTCACGACCACCATCGACGGGCTGAAGATCCACTTCGTGCACCGCAAGTCCAAGCACCCGGGCGCGTTCCCGCTGCTCGTGACGCACGGCTGGCCGGGCTCGATCGCGGAGTTCACGAAGATCATCGGCCCGCTCACCGACCCGGTGGCGCATGGCGGACAGGCGTCGGATGCCTTCGATGTCGTGATGCCGTCGATTCCCGGCTTCACGTTCTCGGAGGCGCCACAAGCGGCCGGCTACGATCCGGCGCGCATCGCCACCATGCAGATTGCCCTCATGGCGCGTCTCGGCTACACACGCTACGGGGCGCAGGGCGGGGACTGGGGCTCCATCATCAACACGCAGGTGGCCGCGCGTGATCCGCAACACGTGGCCGGACTGCACATCAACATGTGCCTCGGCGCGGCGCCCGCTGGCAGCGACCCCGAGGCCGGTCTGACCGATGCCGAGAAGCAGCGGCTGAAGGTACGCCAGACGTTCCAGAACGAAGAAACGGGCTACCAGCAGATTCAGGGCACGAAGCCTCAGACCATCGGCATCGCGCTCAACGACTCGCCCGTGGCCCTCGCCGCCTGGATCGTGGAGAAGTTTCACACGTGGTGCGACTGCAACGGCAACCCCGAGTCGATCTTCACGAAAGACGAGTTGCTCACCAACATCACGCTGTATTGGGCCACGCAGACCGCGGCATCGTCCGCGCGCATCTACTACGAGAGCCGGCATCCTACTTCGGTCCCCGTTCTGGGTCGCATTCCCGTGCCGACGGCGTGCGCCGATTTCCCGAAAGAGATCATCTGGTCACCCCGGCGCTGGGTGGAACAGCGCTACAACATCACGCGGTGGACCGAGTTGCCCCGCGGTGGTCACTTCGCCGCGCTCGAGCAGCCGCAGCTGCTCGTGGATGACGTGCGGGCTTTCTTCCGGACCGTGCGCACGAAGTAGAGGGACGTCGATGTCCCCTGAAGTGCGGGCGGAGTTGGCCCCCAACGGCCGGCTGCGCGCCGGCCTCAACTACAGCAACTTCCTGCTCGTGTCGACCCGCGCGCCCGAGCACACGGGCGTGGCGCCCGACCTGGCGCGTGAGCTGGCCCGGCGGGCCGCCGCCACCGTGGAGTTCGTGGGCTACGAGAACGCGGGCCTGGCGGCCGACGCCGCCAGGGACAACGCGTGGGACGTGGCGTTCATTGGCGCCGAACCGGCGCGCGCCGGTAAGATCACGTTCTCTCCGGCGTACGTCGAGATCGAAGCCACCTATCTGCTGCCGGGCAACGCCGCCATCTGGTCGCCCGACGACCTGGACCGCGACGGCTACCGCATCGCCACGACGGCCCGCGCGGCCTATACGCTCTACTTGCAGCGCACCTTGAAGCACGCCACGCTGGTCGAAGCCCCGACCATGGACGCGGCGCTCGAGCTGTTCAAACGTTCGAATCTCGATGCGCTGGCCGGCCTGAGGCCGCGTCTGGACGAGGATGCGAAGGGCATTCCTGCCTCGCGGGTGCTCAAGGGCGGTTTCACGGCCGTGCAGCAGTCCATGGGCGTGCGCCAGGAACGCGCCGCGGCGGCGGCGTACCTCGCGGCCTTCGTCGCAGAGATCAAGGCCTCTGGACTGCTTCTCTCGCTCATCGCGAAGCACGGCGCCGACGGCTTGACCATCGCCGGCCCGCCGGAGCGCTAGACGCGAGGGAATCCTCGGGGCTCCCGAGAACTCCCCGCGGTCAAACGCCGCCGTCCTCGGTACTGGAGCAATTTGCCTTCAGTTTGTCTCGTCGCCCTCGGCACCCGCCTTGCACTGAATCTGGTCAGCGAGGCAAGTCATGACGACGGTTACGGTAACAAGCAGGCTGGAAGCGCCTGTCGACGAAGTGTTTGCGGCCTTTACCGACATCGAGCACAGCGCACGGCGCGTCTCTGGAATCAAGGGCATCGAGTTGTTGACCACCGGCGAGTTCCGGTTGGGCACCAGGTGGCGTGAGACCCGCGAGGTGATGGGTCGGCTCGACGATGCCGAGATGGCGGTCACGGCGTTCGAGAAGGGCCGCAACTACACCATCACGCATTACAAGGCCGGCGCCAAAATCGATACGGTGTTCACCTTCGCCCCAGACGGCGAGGGCACGATCGTCGGCATCAACTTCGCGCTCGAGAACCAAGGACTGCCGCCCGGTCTTCTCACGCCCGTGAGTTGGGCCATTGCGGGCAAAGTCAAAGAAGTCCTGTCCAGAGATCTCAGCGACATGAAGCAGGCGGTCGAGGCGTAGCCCTCAGCGCCGGTCGCGCAGTTCGGGTCGCGGTGGCCGGTCGGCGTTCTTGCAGATCCGCCGAAGAGCGTTGTAGTGGGCTGACGCGCGCGCGGGCTGGCCCGCGGCAGTGGCCGCAAGGGCCGCCCCATGGACCGCTCGGAAGCGATTGGGTTCCTTGGTGAGCGTGGCCTCGAATGCCGCCAGCGCTGCCGCGGGCTGTTTCACCTGCAGCAACATCTCGCCCAGCAGTTCGCGCGCGGGCTTGATGGGACCAGGAGTGAGCGCGGCCTTCTCGGTGGCGTCTTCCCGGTCGGCGGCCTCGCGTATCAATCCCAGGGCCACGACGGGCTGCCCGTCGGCCAGCGCTACCCACGCGGCGGCGCCGAGCCGCTGGATCTCGACCTGCTCGGACCAGTACATGTCTTTGGCGGTCTTCAAGGTGTCGCGCAGTCCAGCGAGCTTCTCGACATCCTGCCGCGCGGCGTCCAGGCGTCCGAGGTGAGCCGCGCCGAGCGCCCGCGCGAAATAGGTGACCGCGTCGGCAAAGGCAAACGGCGTGGCCGGTGGCGCGAGCGCGGCGGCCTCTTCCCACGCCCCACGCTCCAGGGCGTAACGCGCCGGGATGGCGGCCACCGCGTAGTACCCCGCTGAGGGTGGCGCCGCATTGCCAACACCAGCGTTCGGAATCTTCTCGCCGAGCGGCTTCACCAGATCGACCGTGCGCTTCGCCGCCACGTCCTGCGCGGTCTGCAGGTACGCATAGACCTGGTAGTCGAGCGCGTGCAGTTCCTCCGACGCGGCACCGGGGTCGAGGTGTGCGGCGGCGGCTGATTTCAGGTTCGTGTCGATCGAGTCTTGCCACAACCCCAGACGGGTGAAGGTGTGCGACGGCATGTGGAGCGCGTGCGGCGCATCGGGCGCGATCGCCGAGTAGCGGCGGGCGGCAGTCAGTCCACGGGACGCCAGCGGCGGCACGTCGAAGCTGTGGATGATGTAGTGCGCGAGCCCGGGATGCTCGGGCTGACGCGCGAACTCCTCCTCGAGAATGGAGGCCGCCTTCAACTGATTCGCATAGGTCTTGTCGGTGGGCAGCGCGGTTTGTCCCAGCGAGAGCGCATAGAAGATGCGGGCCTCGACATCGTCGGGATATGCCGCGACGAGGGCCTCCATGGCCTTCTCGTAGGCCACGGTGCGTGTGCGCTGATCGCGCGTGGCGGCGTCGCGGTAGAGTTGGTCGACGGCCGCCACATAGGCCCGCTCGCGCGCGGTGGCGCCTGGGATCGCGCGCGCGGCGTCGCTGGCGGCGAGCCCGTTCTCGAGTGCCCGCGGCGTGCGGAAGCCGCCAAACGGATTGCTCCACCAGCTCATGGCGATGCCCCACTGCGCCATCACGCAGGTGGGATCGTTCTTCAGGACGGCGTTGAACGACTCGACCGCCGCGGAGAACCAGAACGAGTGGAGCAACGCCACGCCACGGTCGAACTCCGCCTGTACGGCAGGCGCGCACGAGGTCGCGAAATGCACGGCGCCAAGCTTGGCCGCCGGGGCGCCGTGATCGTGGGTGGCAGGGGCCTGCTGTGCCGTTGTCGCCGCGGTGTCGGCGATGACGACGAAGACCGCGATTCCGACTGCAACGAGCGCCGTGCGTGCCATGACTGAATCTCCTCCCGAGTGACATCAATCCCGGATGGCGCCAGCACGCGCGCTTTGGGCTAGCGCAGTGAGCCGGCCGGTGCGGACTCCTCGAACTGCCACACCGCGCCCGTCTTGACCATCTTCACGAGCGACAGGGCCCGGCTGCCGAAGCGCTCGCCTTCCAACTCCAGCACGGCCACCGTCTCGCTCACCAATACGCCACCGGCGACCTTCGCCTTCGTCATGGGCAGCCGCGCATTGAAGATGTCGACCGCCGACGACGCATTCTCCGCTGGGGTGTTGTAGTCCCGGTCGTATCCCGGCAGCGCCTTCGGGCTCAGCCCTGCCTTGATGCCCGGCCAGTTCTTCTTCGTAACGGCCGCCAGGAAGCCGGTGAGGGCTTTTCCTGGATCGCCGCCGCCTGCCGGCAGCGGCGCGCCGGTCAGCGCGGGCATGACTTCAGCCGAGAACTTCACGTCGATCGTGTAGGTGGGCCCGTCCATCGTCTTCATGGGCGCGGCCGAGAACACGCGCCCTTCGATCTTGGTCGGGGTGTTCGTGGTGAGTTCGGCCTTGAGCCCGCCCGACGCATCGTTCATGTACTGCGTCATGGTCTTGGAGTAGGTGGCGTTCATGGTCACCGCGCCGTCGGCCGACACCCATAGCAGCAGGTAATTGCGATCCCGCAGCTCGTCGAAGTTGATGGCCAGGGCGTGCGGATCGAGGTCGCCCTTCAGCCGGGCCGCGTCGACCGCGACGTCGGTGAGCAGCAGCTCCACGCGCGTGTTCCGGGCGTTGCGCCCGTCGCGCACGACGTACGCAATCGCCTGCTTCGGCGAGATCGTGCCGGTGTCCGACTTCACGGTGCCCGACGCGGGACCGGCCGCGGCCACACTGGCCGAAGCCATCATGAGCGGCATGACATAGGCAATCACTCTCATCTGTTCCCTCCATGGCACTGGTAGGCCTCCACGTCCTGCTCCCGCGTGAGGCCGCGGTTGGACTACGCGCCCGTACAGCGCTCACGGGCCGCATTCGTGCCAGACCATGCTGCCGCGACGCCTACTCTACTCTCTACCGACACAGAGCGCCGACGCCGTGCCATCGACGTCACACGACTCGGTTGAGGGTCGCGCGGCCGTCCCTCAACCGCTCGTAACCTTCGGCCGCGATCACGAGCCTGCTAGGCTGCCGCTTGCGCCGCCAGCACCAGTGCGCCGATCACCCCGGACTGGTTGCCAAGAGCAGGCGCCACGACGTAGCCGTCCATGTCGTCCAGCACCTCGGGCGCCTGGATGTAGCCGTTGAGCAGCGCCTTCAGCTGCCGCCGCACGCGCGGCAGCAGCTGCGGGTGGTCCATCACACCACCGCCCATTACGATGCGCTCTGGTGACAGCGTGCACACGAAGCCCTGGAGCGCCAGCGCCAGATAGCCCGCTTCGAGCGCCCACGCGGGATGCTCGACGGGAAGCGTATCCGCAGACTGGCCCCACCGCTCGGCCATGGCGGACCCGCTGGCCAGCCCCTCGAGGCAGTCGGCGTGAAACGGACATACGCCCGGAAACGGATCCGCGCTGAGGTCGTGCGGTACACGCACGTGGCCCATCTCGGGATGCACGAGTCCGTGCATCACGCGGCCGCCCACCAGCCCCCCTCCGCCGATCCCTGTGCCCACGGTGAGGTAGAGGAACGTGTCGAGACCCTGCGCGGCGCCGTAGCGCCATTCGCCAAGGGCTGCGGCGTTCACGTCGGTGTCGAACGCGACGGGCACGGCGAACTCGCGGCGGAAGGGACCGGCCACGTCGGTACTTGCCCACCCTGGCTTCGGGGTGGACGTGATGAAGCCCCATCGCGGGGAGGCAGGATTCAGGTCCACAGGACCGAACGACCCGATGCCGATAGCCGTGAGCGGCCCGTGCTGCGCCGCCTGCGCGCGAAAGAACCGCAGCACGCCATCGAGCGTCTCGTCCGGCGACGTCGTGGGCACGCGCGCTTTCGCGCGAATGTCGTCGGGGCCGGTGCCCACGACACAGACGAACTTGGTACCGCCCGCCTCGATGCCGCCCAGGAGCATGGCGCGCCTACTCGATGCCCAACTGGCGCTGGATCGCTTCGAGCGACACGCCCTTGGTTTCCGGCAGGAACAGCAGCACCATCACGAACTGCAGCAGCATCATCGTGCCGAAGAACGCAAACGCGAGTCCGCCCGACGCCTCCGCCACCACCGGAAAGCTCCAACTCACCGCGGCGGCCCAGAACCAGTGCGTGAAGCTGCCGAGCGCCTGGCCGCGCGCGCGCACGCGATTCGGGAAGATCTCGGCCAGATAGACCCAGATGACGGCGCCCTGCGAGAAGGCGAAGAACGCGATGTAGCCGATCAGGCTTCCCAGGAGCAGCGCCCCGCCGATCTTGTTTTCGAAGGCGTAGGCGGCCACAAACAGGCACACCGCGAGGCCGAGCGAGCCCACGAGCAGCAGGCGCCTGCGCCCGAACCGATCGATCACGGTCATGGCCAGCAGCGTGAACACCAGATTGGTCACGCCGATGGTGACGGACTGCCACAGCGCGCTCGTGCGCCCCGCACCAGCCATCGCGAAGATATCGGCGGTGTAGTAGATGAGCGCGTTGATGCCCGACACCTGGTTGAAGGTGGCCACCATGAGCGCCAGCAGGATCGGCCGCCGGTACTTGCGCGTGAAGAACGGCTCGTTGGCCACCACCGTCTCCGAATGCAAGGATTCCGTGATCTCTGCCACCACCGCCGACGGTTGCTCGCTGCCTACGCGCGTGAGGACGTCCTCGGCCTCCTGGTAGCGACGCTGCTTGATCAACCAGCGGGGGCTCTCGGGAATGCCGAGCACAAACAGGTAGAAGAGCGCCGCGGGGAGCGCGGGCAAACCAAGCATCATGCGCCACGCGCTGGACTCGGGTCCGCCCATCGCCAGCTCCACCAGCGAGTTCGACAGATAGGCCACGAGAATACCCACGACGACGTTGAGCTGGCTGAGCGCCACGAGCCGTCCACGCACGGCGGCCGGCGCGATCTCCGCGATGTACATGGGCGCAGCCACCGACGATCCGCCGATGGCCAGCCCACCCATGAAGCGGAAGCACAGCAGCGCGGTCCAGTTCCACGCGAGCCCACAGCCCAGCGCAGACACGACGTAGAGCACGGCGAGGGCACGCAGCACCGGCCGGCGTCCGTACGTTTCAAGCGGCGAGCCCACGCCCAGCGACCCCAGGATGGTGCCAAGCAACGCACTGGCCACGGTGAGGCCGAGCAGTTGGCTACTGAGGGAGTAGTGCAGACGAAGCGCGTCGGTGGCGCCGGAGATGACGGCGGTGTCGAAGCCGAAGAGCAGGCTGCCCAAGGCGGCAACGGCGGCGCTGCGAAGGAGCTGCGGGTTCAAGTGATGCATACCGGCGGACCGATGAGCCGGCAGCTTACCTCAACGGACGCTCGCCCCTACTTGCGCCGTGTGTCGAGCGCCCCGCGCAGCTTGTCGGCAAGCGATCCCATCGCCGCGGCCGGCGCGGCATCCGGGCGCTGCGCGTACTCGCGCAACTCCGCCTGTTCGCGCTGCTCGGCGACAGCTTTCTTGCTCAGGCGAATACGGCGACCGACGGTGTCGACCTCGAGCACCACCACCTCGACCTCGCTGCCGACGGGGAACGCCTTCAACATGTCCTGGTCGCGGTCCACGCCGGTTTCCGAGAACGGAATGAGCCCAGTCTTGCCGGGCGCGAGGAACACGAATACGCCGAACTTCTCGTGCTTCTCCACCTTGCCGACGACAATCGCGCCAGGCACGATGCCTGTCGGCACGGCCGTGGCGCCAGCCGCGCGCGTGGAGCCCTCGTCGACCATCGCCACGCCGATGCGCTTCTGCGCCAGGTCGATGCTCAAGATCTCGAACGCGCCGGTCGTGCCCGCGGCTATCGACTTCGCCCAGCCGCCCACCCGTCCCGTCGGCGCGAACGTGGAGGCATGCGCCAGGCCTTCGATGCCCGGCTCGAGTTCCACGAAGGCGCCGAACTCGGCCACGCGCGTGACCTTGCCGGTGCGCAC
>JANMDX010000255.1:0-4686 GCA_031376505.1 Acidobacteriota bacterium | reverse complement strand
GGGAAGCCGAGGTCGTCGACCAGGATGCGGTAGGCGCGTTCGCAGATGCGGATCTTCTCGGCATACGTGGCGGCCTGGCCCTGTTCGTCGAACGCCATCACGACGACCGCGGCGCCGTACGTGTGGATCGTCTGGGCCCGCTGCCGGAAGGCCTCTTCGCCTTCCTTGAGCGAGATCGAGTTGACGATGCCCTTGCCCTGCAGGCACTTGAGTCCCGCCTCGATGACCTCCCACTTGGACGAATCCACCATGAAGGGCACCTTGGCCACTTCGGGCTCGCTGCCGAGCAGCTGCAGGTAGCGGGTCATCGCCGCCACGCCGTCGATCATGCCCTCGTCCATGCAGATGTCGATGACGTTGGCGCCATTCTCGACCTGTTGGCGGGCCACGCTGACGGCCTCGTCGTACTTGCCCTCCTTGATCAGCGTGGCGAATTTCGGTGAGCCCGCCACGTTCGTCCGCTCGCCAATGAGCATGAACACGCCGGGTTGCTGCGTGAAGGGCTGCGACCCCGAGAGCCGCAGTGGCCGGGGCTGCGGAGGCGGCACCGTTACCGAACGCCGCCGCACGTCGTCGCCGGCGGTTGGGCGGACCGGAAGGGCGCGCCCCGACTGCCCATCGAGGGCGCGGGCAATCGCGGCGATGTGGTCGGGCGTGTTCCCGCAACAGCCGCCGGCGATGTTGATCAGCCCGTCCTGCGCGAAGTGCTTCAGGTACCGAGCCATGTCGGCCGGCTCGAGGTCAAAACCCGTGGGTGACAGCGGATTGGGCAGTCCGGCGTTGGGATAACACGAGATGGCCGCCGATGACTTCGTGGCCAGCTCTTCGAGGAAGGGATACATCAGATCCGGCCCGAGGGAGCAGTTGAGGCCGACCGAGAGCGGCTTGACGTGCGCCACGGCGGTCCAGAACGCCTCGATCGTCTGCGCCGAGATCATCGTCTCACCGCCGCGCCCGACCGCCGCCGAAATCATGATCGGCAGGTGCACGCCGTCGGCGGCGAACACGTCCTGGATCGCGGCCAGGGCGGCCTTGGCGTTGAGCGAGTCGAAAATGGTCTCGACCAGCAACAGGTCGGAGCCGCCGGCGATGAGCGCCCGGACCTGCTCGACATAAGCGGCCTTCACCTGGTCGAAGGTGACGACGCGGAAGCCGGCGTCATCGGCATCCGGCGAGTTGGACAGCGACACGGTGAGCGGGCCGATCGCGCCGGCCACGAAGCGCCGGCGCCCGGTGGCACCTGCGACGCGGTCGGCCCACTCGCGGCATTGCCGCGCCGACTGCTCGTTGATGTCCCACGCGAGGCGCTGCAGGAACGGGTCCTCGATGATGCGCTGGTAGAACGCGGGATCCTTGCGGCCGCCCTGCTCGCGCGGGTCGTCGACGAAAAACTCGCTCTGGGTGATGGTCGTGGCGCCGAAGGTGTTGGTCTCGATGATGTCGGCGCCGGCTTCGAGAAAGCGCCGGTGGATGTCGCAGATCATCGCCGGCTGGGTCAGCGAGAACAGGTCGCCGTTGTTCAGCAAGTCCTTCGTGGCAGCTCGGAACCGCTCGCCGCGAATGTCCGCCTCGGTCATCCCGTAGGTGCGGATCGTCGTGCCCATGGCCCCGTCGATGATCGCGATCCGTTGCGCGAGCACCTCCTGGAGGGGATGCGGGGCCGAGTGCGCGGAGGTGGTGCCGGCAAGATGTTCATGGGAATCGTTGGCAGGGGTCATGACGGGTCCTGGGGATTCGTTCGGCGCGCGCGCTGTCGGCGCGGCGGCAAGAGGGAGATCGGGGAAGAGGGCAGGGGCTTCGCGGCGCTGGCCACGAGCACCACAAACGGGTCACCGGTGCCGCGGGCGCCGACGCGGACGCGGGGCGTCTCGAGCCCCGCGGCGGTCAGCCATGACGTGATCGCGTCGTCGGCAAAGCCTTGCCAGCGGTCGCCGAGCCGATCGCGCACCCAGTCCTCGCGGTGGGCGCGCAGGTCCAGGATGAGCACTTGGCCGGCGGGTCGCAGCACGCGGGCGGCCTCGTGGATCGCGCGCCCTGGGTCGGAGGCATGGTGCAGGGTTTGCGACAACAGCGCCACGTCCACGCTGGCGTCGGGTAGGGGCACCTTGTCGATGTCGCCGCGCTTCCATGTGACGTTGTGGACCTTCCGCCGCTCCGCGAGTTGGCGCGCGCGCGTGAGCACGGCCGCCGAGCGGTCCACGCCGATGACGCGGCGGGCCCAGCGGGCGGCTTCTAGCGTGAGGTAGCCTTCGCCGCAGCCGATGTCGACGACGTCAAGGGGCGGCAGCAGCAGGGCCAGTGCCCGCGACCACGCTGCCCAGCTTCGGCCGGGCACCAGTTGGCGTCCGTCGCGCGTGTCGGGCCCCGCATGCACGTCGAAGTTCTCGCGGCGGAGCCGCCGCACTTCCTGAATGCGCGCGTCGTCGGCACGGATATCGGCGGTGCCGGCGGCGCGGGCGAACTCGCCGTCGAGCATGCGCCAGAGCGGCGAGTCGTCGCCCACGGGCTTCGAGAGGCGGTAGTAGACGTACACGCCGTCCCGATCTTCGGCGACCAGGCCCGCCTCTTTCAGCAAGCCAAGGTGCCGCGACACGCCCGATTGGGCGAGCCCGAGGATGCCCGTCAGCTCGCTGACGTTGAAACGGTCGGCCGAAAGCGCCCGCAGCAGGCGCAGGCGCGCGGGATCGCCGAGCACTCGGAACAGGGCTGAGACCGTCTGCATATCCACAAATCTATCTATGATGATATGACAATTGCGTTCGCGCTGCGGGTCGGTCGTTGGGCGATGCCCCTAGGGGTGGTTGGGTGCCGACCGGAGAGCGCGAAGCATTCCGGACGTTTGTCGGAGCTCGCGCCCGGACCTCTGAAGTAGACTAGGGGGCTCCGCGCCGGTGCTTGCGACCGGTCCGGCCGGACCGAAAAACACATGGGCATTCTCGACAAGTTCCGTCCTCAGGCCAAGTGGAAGCATGGCGATCCGTCAGTTCGTCTCGAGGCCGTTCAGGCCCTGGGCGACGGCGACGCCGAGGTGCTCGCCCAGGTGGCTACCGAAGACCACGACTCGCGCGTTCGCCGAGCGGCCGTGGCCCGAATCGCCGATGCCGACACGCTGGCGGCCATCACGCGCAACGACAGCGACCCGGGCACGCGCGACGCGGCCGTGCAGCGCCTGGTGACGCTTGCCGGAGATGCCGGGTCGAGCGCGCGGGCGGTGGCTGCGCTTGGCGCCCTGGGACGTCAGCGCGAGCTGGCGTCGCTGGCGCGATCGACTGCGCCCGAGGCCAGTCGACACGCGGCCGTGGCCATGTTGTCGGAGGCGAAGGCGCTAGGCGGCATTGCCCGCCACGCGGCCGATGCCGGCACCCGGTTGTTGGCGCTCGAGCGTCTGACCGACCAGGCGGAGCTCGAGGCCGTGGCCGTGAACGGCGAGCATGCCGACGCGGCCGTCGCCGCGCTGGACCGTCTCGCCGCCCCATCTGCCGATCGGCTGGGCGTCGTGGCGCAGCGCGCCAAGACGCGGGCTGCGGCCAAGCGCGCCAAGACCCTGCTGGCCGCCCTGACGGCGCCGGTGGTCGACGCGGCGGCTCCCGCGATCGAATACCGTGACGCGGATCAGGAATTGGCGCGCACTCTCCGTCAGCAGATGGCCGACCTCTCTGGCCACAGCGACCTGGCAGCCGTGCGCGACGGCTACGCTGCGGCGCGTGTGGCCTGGGTGGAACTGCTGGCCGATGCCGAGGTCGAGCCAGGTCTCGCGGCCGAGTTCGAGGCGCTGTCCGATCGAGTGCGCACTGTCTTGGCGGCCGAAGAGGTCGCTCGCGCCGAGGCGGCGCGAGTGGCTGTGGCGCTCCGCCAAGACCAGGCCGATCGCCTTGGACTGTGCGAGCAGGTCGAGGGCCTGACGGCCGACGCGATGCCTGACGGTCTGGCGGCGGCGCGCGAGGCGTGGGCTGCACTGGCGGCGATGCCAGACGCATGGGCTCCAGACGTGCAGCGGCGGTTCGACGACGCCTGCAAGGCCGCCGAGCGGCGTTATGAGCAGGCACAGCACACGCGCGAATTGCGCGAGCAGGCGCCGCAGATTGTCACCGACGTGGAAGCGCTGGTGGCGGCGGACTATGCCGCCGTGCGGTCGCAGTGGCAGGCGCTGCGCCGCAAGTGGCAGGCGATCCTGCGCACCGGCGACGTCGAGGCCGACCTGGCGGAGCGGTTTGTCGCTGCGGCGGCCACCTTTGAAACCCGGGAAGGCGACGTGCGGGTCGGCAAGCAGCAGCAGCAGCAGGACAACCTGCAGCGGCTGCAGGCCGCCGTGCAGGCGCTTGAAAGGCGCGCGGCCGCCGAGTCGCTGTCGCTGAAGGACGCCGACTCGATCATCAAGGATGTGAAGCTGGCGGTCGGCACGATGGGCCCGGTGCCCACGCCGCAGGATCGAGAAGACGTCACCGTGCGGCTGCAGGCCGTGCGCGCGGCCGTGCAGCCGCGGCTCGAGGAACTGCGCAACGCGGAAGAGTGGAAGCGCTGGGCCAACGTGCAGGTGCAGGAAGAGCTCTGCTCCAAGATGGAAGCGCTCATTCCGTTGGCCGAAGCCGACCCGGCCAAGACCGCCGACGAGATGCGCGCGTTGCAAGAGAAGTGGAAGCCAGTGGCGGCGGCGCCCCGGTCGCAGGGCGAAGTGCTCTGGACCCG
>JANMDX010000254.1:0-3156 GCA_031376505.1 Acidobacteriota bacterium | reverse complement strand
ATCATCGCGGCGTCGCCGCGGCGCGCCTGGCCGTTTGCCGCACTCGGCGTGGCGGTAGCGGTTATTGCCGCGATGGCGCTCCCCACGCTGCCGCATCTGCGCGAAACGCCGCCGCCGGTGCCGCCAGAGACGCGCGTGGAGATCGTCACGCCCTCGACCGGCCAACCCGTGTCGTTTGCGCTCTCGCCCGACGGCCGCCAGATCGTGTTTGTCGCCTCCGGCGACGGCCCGTCCCGTCTGTGGCTGCGGCCGCTGGCCACCACGATCGCGCAGCCGCTGGCGGGCACGGAGGGGGCGATCTTTCCCTTCTGGTCGCCCGACAGCCGGTCGATCGGCTTCTTCTCAGGGACCGCGTTGAAGCGGCTCGACGTGGCCGGCGGCGCTCCGCAGACGCTCGCGACCGTCACGAACGGGTACGGCGGGACATGGCACACCGACGACGTGATTCTGTTTGCGCCCAACCTCACCGCCACGCCGTTGATGCGCGTGGCCGCCACCGGCGGCACGGCCACTGCGGTCACCGCGCCGGGTGCGCTGCAGGGTCACGTGGCGCCGCAGTTCCTGCCCGATGGCCGATTCTTGTTCTTCGTCCGAGGCGCATCAGACGACACGGGCATCTATCTGGGCGCGCTCGACGGCGGTACTCCGACACGGTTGATGACCTCTGGTTCCGGCGGAGTGTATCTGTCGTCTCAAGGCGTGGCGTCAGGCGCTTCAGCCACACGTGGCGGTGGACCCCGGTCCGCCGAAGCCTTTGGCGAAGGCGGATGGCTGCTGTGGCTGAGGCCCGGCACGCAGACGCTGGTGGCCCAGCGGCTGGATCTGGCAACGGCGACGCTCGTGGGCGAGCCCGTGACGCTGGCGGAGGATGTCAGGTCCGATAGTGGCAGGTCGGCTCACATGGCCGTGTCGGTCGCGGCGACCGGACTCCTGGCCTACCGGAGTGGTGGCGGCAGCCTGCGGCAACTCACCTGGGTGGACCGGTCGGGCGCGGCACGCGGCGCCGTGGGTCCCCAGGACTGGACGCTCAACAACCCGAGCGTGTCATTCGATGGCGGCCGGGTGGCGGTGTCACGCACCCTGCAAGGTAACGAGGACATCTGGCTGTTCGATGGCCTCCGCGAGAGCCGATTCACGTTTGCCGCGGAGTCCGAAAGGTATCCCGTGTGGTCGGGCGACGGCGCGCGGATTACATTCTCGCCCACCCAATTGGCGGTGCGTAGTCTTTACCAGAAGCGCAGCAACGGTGCGGGTGACGCGGAGCCAGTCGTGGCCTCTGATCAAACCACGCTCGCCACCAGCTGGTCGAAGGACGGGCGCTTTCTGCTCTTCAACAGCGTCGACCCGCAGACCAACGTGGACATGTGGGTCGTACCCACGACGGGGGTTCGCGCGCCGTCGGTGTTCCTGAAGACGCCGTTTCGCGAGGGCTACGGGATGTTTTCGCCAGATGGCCGGTGGGTGGCCTACCAGTCGAACGAATCAGGACGGCCGGAGATCTACGTGCGGGCGTTCATTACGCCGTCTGGCGAGGCCTCGGCGAACCAGGCCGCAGGGCAGTGGCAGGTCTCGGCAGGGGGCGGCATCCACCCCGTCTGGCGCCACGACGGCAAGGAGCTGTACTACCTGAACCCCGCCGGCGAGATGATGGCCGCGCCGATCGCCATCACCGGGGCCGCCGTGGTACCAGGTGTCCCTGTGGTGCTCTTTCCCGCGCGCGTCGTGGGCGGCGGCATCGATGTGTTGCAGGCGCGGCAATACGATGTCGCGCCGGACGGGCGCTTCCTGATCAACACAGTGGTGGAGAGCGCCGCCGCGCCGATCACGCTCATCCAGCACTGGAATCCCGAGGCGAGGAAGTAGCGCGTCGCGACCTGAGGCTCGGCCTGACGAATATTTCCCGCGGGTTCGTCGCTTTTCTCTTGACACGTTTTCGAAGCGGGGCGGCGCGAAGTCCGCAGTTGCCCGTGCTCGGCATCTGACGGGCGCGTGCGGCTCGCCTGTGAGGCGATCGACCGTCGCGCCATCATCGCCGACGGATCGAACGTCGTTCGCCTTACCAGCGCCATTCTCCGACGGCAAGAACTGCCACGCTACGATGGGGCATGTTCGCCGCATCCCCCGTTGCATCTCCCGCCGAATCCCTCGTCAATCACGCCTCGCCGCACGCGCTCGTGCTTGCCCGCCGAGCCGACACCGACGACCTCGGCGAGACGATTGCGGCGCTGGCCGCACGCCTTCACGCCGCCACTTACGAGCTGCTCGTGCTGCTGCGCGAATTCGACGAGCGCAAGGGCTGGAACAACGGCTTCTTGTCGTGCGCCCATTGGCTGCATTGGCGTACCGGTCTCGACCTCGGCGCCGCGCGCGAGAAAGTGCGCGTGGCGAAGGCTCTGGCGCCGCTGCCGCGCATCAGTGCAGCCATGCAGCACGGGCAGGTCTCGTACGCGAAGGTACGGGCGCTCACGCGCGTAGCCACGCCCGAGAACGAAGCGTCGCTCTTGGACCTGGCGCTGGCTGGTAGCTGCACGCACGTCGAACGCCTCGTGCGAGCGTGGCGACGCGTGGACCGCGTGCAGGCGGCGCACGAGACTGAGACGAGACACCTGAATCGCCAACTCTCCACCTGGGTGGACGACGACGGCATGGTGATGATCCGTGGACGACTCACGCCCGAGGTCGGCGCCCTTGTGCAGCGCGCGCTCGAGGTCGCTGCCGATCGGTTGTTCCGTGAGACGAGCGGGTCATCAGCCGGCGACGCAGTGGCGGAAGAGCTGACGCCCACTCAGCGCCGGGCCGACGCCCTGGCGCTGCTCGCAGAGTCTGCCATGGCGGCACACTTCGATGGTGGCACCGCGGGCGACCGCTATCAGGTGGTGCTGCACGTGAGCACGACCGAGTCCCAGGGCCGCACGGCCGAGTCCGGCGTCGGCCGGGACGCGCCCGCGGCAGCGCCCGTGGTCGCCGCGGCATCTGACGTCTTCGATGGTGCCCTCGAAGTGGACCAAGGCGCGGTGGGCGAATTCAATCGGTCGTTGCAACATCTCCACAAGAAGGAGTTGCAATGGGTGCCTCGAAACGAAGATTGTTCGATCGGGCAGGACGCCTGGCGAGGCGGCCACCAGGGCGCCCGGCCGTGGGGCGGCGCGAACATCG
>JANMDX010000231.1:0-3010 GCA_031376505.1 Acidobacteriota bacterium | reverse complement strand
GTAGACCAACTCGTCGGCCGACTGCGGCGTGCCGATGCGGTGGTAGAACACCTGATGGTCGACGTTCTTGGCCGACAGGTCCTTGCCCTTGTCACTGGCGGGATAGCGGCTATAGAAGAAGCCCCTCCCCGACCAGGCCGCGCCCGACACCTTGACCCACTCCACGACGTCGCTGAGTGGCGTCTTGGTGGCCACGTCAAGCACCCGATACTCGAGCCAGTCCGAGCCGCCTTCTGACAGTCCGTAGATGGCGAGCGCGCCGTCCTTCGACACGGAGAAGACTCCAAGCTTCGTGGTGCCGTCTGGCGAAAGCAGATTCGGATCGAGCAGTAACTCGGGTGTGCCGTCCAGGCCCGTCTGGCGGTAGAGCACGGCCTGGTTCTGCAGGCCGTCGTTCTTCGAAAAGAAGTAGGTCGTGCCGCGCCGGACTGGCTCGCTGAATTTCGGATAGTTGAAGAGCTGTTCGAGTCGGGCGGTCAGTTTCGCGCGAAACGGGATCGTCCCAAGATGCGCGAACGTGACGGCGTTCTGCGCCTCGACCCACGCGGCGGTCTCGGCGGAACGGTCGTCTTCGAGCCAGCGATACGGGTCCGGTACGGACACGCCGTGGTACGTGTCGACGTGGTCGACTGCCGTGGTCTTCGGGTACGTCACCTTCGGCGGCCCCGGCGGCGAACAGGCCGCCACACCCACGACGAGCCCAATGCCAACCGTCCTTCTGAGCATCGCATCTCCTAGCGCACGCCCTTATAGCCCGGGCCACGCAGCGGACGTCCCGGTCGTTCGGCGGTAATGGCGCCTTTGGCCACCACCGCCTTGCCGTTCACGAGCACGTAGTTCATGCCGGCCGAGTACTTGTTGGGTTGCTCGAACGTGGCCAGGTCCTTCACCGTGGCCGGGTCGAACACGACGAGGTCGGCGAACATGCCGGCCCGCACCAGTCCGCGGTCGGTGATCCCCACCCGAATCGCGGCCTGCGAGGACATCTTGCGCACGGCTTCTTCGAGGCCGAGCACGCCGTCCTCGCGCACGTACTTGCCGAGCACGCGCGTAAACGTGCCCCACGAGCGTGGATGCGACTTGGACTCCGACAGCCGGCCATCTTCGGCCCGCGCCCCGGAGTCGGTGTCGAACGACACCCAGGGCGTGCGCATCGCCTCGACCACGTCGCTCTCGCGCATGATCGAGATGATCACGTCCGACTGGGCTTTGTCCGCAATGACGAGGTCGATGGCCGCATCGCGCGGGTCCGTCCCCATCGCGGCGCCGATTTGCACGAAGTTCATGCCCTCGTACTTGCGCAACGCCGGATCGAGCACCGTACTCAGCATGACACCAGAGGGACCGCCCGATCCGTACCACTGATTCTCGAACGCCGCAGTGGGGTCGTCCATATCGCGTTTCACACGGGCGCGCGTGGCCGGGTCCTGCAGCCGTGTGATCATGGCATCGGTGCCGCCCTCGCGCACCCAGACTGGCAGGCACGCGTCGAGGCCATTGGACGCGCGGTCGTAGGGATAGATGTTGGCCGTGACGCGCAGGCCCTTGGCGCGCGCGGCTTCGAGACGCCGGAGCACCTCGGTCATCTTGCCCCAGTTGGCTTTGTAGGCCGTCTTCAGATGCCAGATCTCGGCGGGGATCTTGGCCCGTTCGGCAATCGCCAGGACCTCGTCGATCGACTCAAAGACCTTGTTGCCTTCCGACCGCTGGTGCGTGATGTAGATGCCGCCGTGCTCGGCCGCCGTCTTGGCCAGCTCCACGAGTTCGTCGGTCGTGGAAAACCGGTTCGGGATGTACTGCAGCGACGAGCTGACGCCGAGGGCGCCGTCGGCCATGGCCTCGGCCACCAGCGTCTTCATCGTCGCGATCTCGTCGGCGGTGGCGGCGCGGTCGGCCTTGCCCACCACGTAGTCGCGCAGACCCCCTGAACCGACGAACGTGCCGATATTGATCGCCGAGGTTGACGCGGCGAGCCGCGCGAAGTACTCGCTCAGCGTGCGCCAGTCCTGGGCGATCCCGAAGGCGTCGTAGCTGGCCCTGCGGTCGGCGACCATCCGGTCGTTGACAGGCGCGATCGACACGCCCTCGCCGGTGATCTCGGTCGTGATGCCCTGCGTGATCTTGCTGGCCGCGCGGGAGTCGACCAGCACGTTGAACTCCGACTGCCCCAGCAGGTCGATGAAGCCCGGTGCCACCACTTGTCCCGCCGCGTCGATGCGCGTTGTGGCCTGCGCGCCGGACAGGTTGCCGATCGCCGTGATGCGATCGCCAGTGATGCCGACATCGGCACGAAACCACGGGGCGCCGGTGCCATCGACCACGCGCCCGTTCGCAATCACGACGTCGAAGGCCGGCGCGAGTGGCGCCGCGGTGAGAGTAGCGGTGGCTGGTGCCTGCGGGGCGCCTCCACATGCTGCCGACGCCGCCGCAATTCCGACGAGACAGAGCAACCTGCGCGAATACCTCGTGAACATGCGGCCGATTGTAGCGTCCTTCGGAGGAGCGCGCGACGTGCGGCTCTACACTGTCACGCATGCGCCCGTCTGGACCCCTGCTGCCACTCGCTGCCCTGATGCTCCTGCTGGCCTTTGCAGCGGCCGCGCCTCAGACCGGCAACGACCCTGCGCGCGCCGGGCTGGCCGGCACGCGGCGTCCGTACGTGGGCGTGACGCTCATCGAGCGCGTGCTCAGCACCCCTCGCCAGGCTCGTCTGCACCTCGCCCAGGTGGACCTGCGGGCGCCCGGCGTGCGGATCGCCGTGACTCCAGCGGCCGGCGCGCGCGAGGTCGTGCGCGAGCGCACCGTGGACGCATTGGTTCGGGCACACGCGCAGGTCGCGGTGAATGGCCACTTCTTCCTGCCCTTCCCGTCGGACGACGCCGAGGCGTGGGTCGTCGGCCTGGCGGCCACAGAGGGCCGAGTCTTCTCGGACTTCGAGACGCCGGCGCAGAGTTACGCGATTGTCGCGAACGCGCCGGCGCTCAACCTCGACCGCCACAACCGCGCCCGC
>JANMDX010000217.1:0-1675 GCA_031376505.1 Acidobacteriota bacterium | reverse complement strand
GAAGGTCAGGCCGCGCGCGGCCCCGATACGGAGCGCTTCTTCTTCAGCCTGCGCATAGTGGTCGCCGGCCAGCACGACCTCGGCGCCGGCGGAGCGCACGGCATCGACCTTGATGTCGGGGGTCGTGCGCGGCATCACGATGACCGCCGGGCATCCCAGGTGCCGTGCGGAATGGGCGACCCCTTGGGCATGATTGCCGGCACTGGCGGCGATGACGCCGCGGGCGCGTTCTTCGCCGGACAGCGACGCCAGGCAGTTGTACGCGCCGCGAAGCTTGAAGCTGAAGATGGGCTGCTGGTCTTCGCGCTTCAGCCAGACGTCGGCTTCGAGTCGCGACGACAGCTTCGGCGCCTTGGTCAGCGGCGTTTCCTGGGCCAGTCCGTAGACGTGGCTGCTCAGAATCGACCGCAGCAGCCGCGACACGCCCGACGCCGAGTCCTGAAGATCCACGGCGGCGCCTAGCGTCGCGGCAACACAGCGGAGGTGGTCAGGTCCTGCGCGTCTCGCGTGTACTCGAAATAGCCGTTCATGAGTTCGGCTCCGTACTTCACCCGCACCGCTGGGTCGGGATTGACCTTGTTCCCCGCTGAGTTGTCGTAGTGCGCAAGCGTCTCCAGCCGGCTGCCCTTCGGGGCCGCCACGGGTTCCTTCAGCGTGTAGGTGAGCACCCAGTCGAAGTTCCAGGCCGGCACGCTGAGCAGCACGCGCGACGTGCCATCGGGCAGCACCAGCGTGTAGCTGAAGTCTTTGCCGCGCTCGTTCATACGAGGCATCAGCGACAGGATGTGCGTGTCTTCCTCGAAGACGAACGGTTGCCCGCTCACAGCGAAGTTGGCCGCGCCCGGCGGAATGTCGAGCGTGTGTGTGCCGGCCTCGGCGGTGTAGGCGATCTGGCGCACCGGGCCCGTCGCAAACTGCAAGCCCACCAGGGTGCCGGGATCACGGCTGGCCTCACCGTGGGGGTTGTAGTGCATGTTCAAGGCCATGGGCGTGCCCTTGGGAATCAGCTTCGCCACGCCTGCCGGATATCGCTTGGCGCCCTCACCCGGCGAAAAGCTCGCCACGCGATTGGTGCCGTCTCCGTCGGGTACGAGCACGTTGGCATGGTGCGTAATCACCCGCACGCCGGGTCGCACTTCGGCCGCCTGCACCAGGGTGTCCTGGTCAAAAGTCTTCGACAAGGGCAGATCGCGGATCACTGACGTCTTGCTCGGCGGAATCTCGAACGGCTGCATCGTGAGCACCAGGTCGGGCGTGCCCATGGTCCATCCCTCGACGCGAGCCGGAAGGGGCGGAAGGGGCGACGCCGGGCCTTCAGCAGCGCCGCTATCGGCCCAGCGGGCGATCGTCGCAACGTCGGTGTCCGAGAGCCGCGGGTCGTTGGCAAATGTGCCCACGTGAGGGTCGGCGCCCCACGGTGGCATGGCCCGTGACACAACGGCCTGACGAATGGCGCGCGCCCATGGCCGCGCTTCGGCGAAGTTCGTGAGCGACATCGGGCCCATCTCGCCAGCGCGATGGCACGAGATGCAATGTGCAAACAGGATAGGCGCGACATGTTCGGTGAAGGTGACCGCCGACGTCGCGGGGGTGGATTGGGCCTCCGCGGGCACGGTCGGCAGGCCCGCACACGCCGCCACCAGAGCGATTCCGACTTGAAGGCATGTCATCGTGC
>JANMDX010000189.1:0-3045 GCA_031376505.1 Acidobacteriota bacterium | reverse complement strand
CCCGAGCCGCAGCCGGCGTCGAAGCCACGCGCCTGAGGCGGCAGGGCCGCCCACGGAAACCGCCCGAAGTACTGCGCGAAGATGGTGGCCCGCTCGGTGTCGGTCAGCGTCGTGTTGTCGAAGCGCGCCCACTCCTCGCCGAAGCCGGAGACGGTGGCGTGATGTTCGTTCTGCATGACCTCGCGCCGACTGGGCGCCACGTGCAGAGTGTACCCGAATCGGATCGTCACCAGACCGTCGGGGATAGAATGGCGAGCGATCCGTGATTCCCACGATCCGTCCATGCCCCAACCACCGTCGATCGCGTCGTGGCTCGACGAGGCCCACGCGCACCTGCGCGACGCCGCGCCCGATCTCGACGCCCTGGTGACTGACTATGTCGGCGAGGCGCGATTTGGCGCGGAGATCATCGAGCCCGACCTGGCAACCCTGGCGCCAGACGCACTGGTGCTCGAGGTGGGCGCGGGCACGGTGCTCTTGAGCTGCGCCCTGCAGGCGGCTGGCTACCGCGTGACCGCCATCGAGCCGCTGGGCGTGGGGTTCTCGCACATGGAACGCCTGCGCGGCCTGGTGGTGGCGTACGCCGCGGGCCGTGGCTGCGCGCCGATCCTGCGTCACATGACGGCCGAGACGCTCGACGACCGCCAGGCGTTCGACTTCGCCTTTTCGATCAACGTCATGGAGCACGTGGACGACGTCGGACGGGTGCTGCAACGCGTGTGGCACGCGCTCCGCCCTGGAAGCGCCTATCGCTTCGTCTGCCCCAACTACAGCTTCCCGTTCGAGCCACACTTCGGCCTTCCCACGGTTGGAAGCAAAGCATTGACCTGGAGGATCTTCCGCCGGCGCATCCTGGCGTCGAAGGTCGTCGTGGACCCGGCAGGCACGTGGGCGTCGTTGAACTGGATCACGGTGTCGCGCGTGCGGCGGATCTGCCGGCGGGAGTTCGGCGTGGTGCCGCGCTTCGAGCGCGACGTCTCATATCGATTCGTGCGCCGGGCGATCAGCGACCCCTCGTTCCAACGCCGTCACGGCGTGGCGATGCGCGCTCTCGCCACGGTACTCGGCGTCACGGGACTCATTGGACTCACCCGGCTCGTGCCGGCTGCGGCCCAACCGGCGATGTCGTGCCGCCTCGCGCGCCCGGGCTGACCACCGATGGCGCAGATCACCTCGGGCATTCGCGCAGCGCTGTCGAGCCCGGCCGTCTACGACGGCTTCCAGTGGCTGATGGGCGGACGAGTCGGCCGCACTGACTTCGCACAGCACATGGTGCGTGCCGCCGCCGGCATGCGCCTGCTCGACATCGGTTGTGGCACGGGCGAGTTGCTCGACTACTTGCCGCCCGGTGTGCACTATGACGGCTGGGACATCAGCGAGGCCTACATCGAGGCCGCGCGGGCGCGCTTCGGCGCCCGGGGCACGTTCCGATGCGGTCTGGTCACCGAAGCCGATATCGCGGCCGAGTCCCCCTACGACGTGGTGATTGCCTCGGGCGTGCTGCACCATCTCGATGACCGCGAGGTTGGCGCGCTGGCGCGGCTGGCGCAGCTCGCCGTGCGCGCCGGCGGCCGCTTCGTGTCCATCGATCCGGTGTTGACACCAAGACAGCATCCACTCGCTCAGTTCCTAATCCAGCGCGATCGCGGCCAACACGTGCGCGCGCCGCACCAGTATCTCGACCTCGTCCAGCCGGCCTTCAGCACAGCCTCGGGCATCGTGCGACACCGGCGGTGGGTGCCCTACACGCACTGGATGATGGAGGCCACGTGCCGTCGCGCTACGCCGTCGCGCTGACTCGTGTCAGGAGATATCACACCCACGGCGCCACGCACGGATCCACGCCGAGCCCGCACAACATCCCACGCCCCTACGATGGGCTTCGGCGTGCGGTCCATGGGTGGTGCCCGTGACGTATGTCGCGCACTACAAGTACGACAAAGTACAACCGATGCAGACCACAGAAATGGAGATCGCCAACGAGGCATATGCTCAGAAACGGGCTCCAGAGGATTCTGACCAGTGGGCTTTAGGTTAGTTCCCCTGAACCGGCGCAATCCCAAACAATCACTGGCCCCGCGCAAGCCATCACCTTACTGGCATGTACGCGTCCCGCAAAACACAACGCCAAGTTTCTCCCGAAGTGTGAACGCGACTACGGGCAAGCCACCGCTGCCAATGGCGAGTGTACGGCTCTGTTGACCAGGAAGGCTCCCACGGGAAGCCCCTCCCGTGACCAAGCGCGAAGCATTGCCTTGACTGCATGTCACATTGCCGCAGTGCGTGACGAGGAGAAGCCCGTCTGCGTTGTGCCGGATGACGGCTAGGCCGTCAGTGCCAATTGCAATCGAGGTCTCGGTTCCCTCCCCACCTGCCGTCACCTTGCTTATCGTTGTGGATACGTTGCCTGCGGAACATGTGAGATTGCCGCAGTGAGTCACTCGGAGCGCGTTGGCAACGCCATCCTTGTGGCTGATTATCGGCAATCCGTCCCTTCCGATCGCAATCGAGGAGTCGCTGCCAACGGGGGCGAAGGCACTCCCGATGCCGTCGGCATTCGTCGAAGAGTTCCCGCTAGTACATGCCGTATTTCCGCAATGCGAAACCCGAAGGAGACCTCCCGAACGGTCCTGGTGGCTGATCACCGGGAAGCCGTCAGCTCCTATCGCAATGGACGTGAAGTTCCCCACGTTCGTGACGAGGTTGTCATCCACCCACGTGGACGCGTTGCCCGCTGAGCATCCTGAGTTCCCACAATGCGTGACGCGCAGCGCCCCGTTTCCGATGTCGTAGTGGCTGATGACCGGCAGCCCGTCGATTCCGATCGCAATCGACGTATACGTGCCAGCGTCAAATTCCACATCGACCGTGGTGTGGCTCAGGCAATCGGAATCGAGGCAATGAGTAACCCTGAGTTCCCCGAACGCCCCTGGCGCTGCCCCGTAGCTGACCACGGGAAAGCCGTCCGCCCCAATCGCGATCGATGAGAAGCGGCCGGCTTGATTGGCTGAGTCGAGCAGCCTAAGGCTCATACCAACGCACGCC
>JANMDX010000177.1:0-30873 GCA_031376505.1 Acidobacteriota bacterium | reverse complement strand
CGGTCAGGACATCCCTCGCGCAGGCCCGTACGGTGTCTTCCACAAGGAGCCGCGATGTCCAGCAGCGGACGGCACGAATCCACGCGCCGCCGTACTGCACCGACACCTGCGGGGATTGACACCATGGACACGACCGAACGCAGCACGACATTCGTCGCGCGATGGCCGCTCGCCGTCTGCCTGGCGCTGGTGGTCACGATGCCTGGGTGGGCGGCCGCGCAGTCACCCTTCTCGGGCATCGTGGTCTTCGGCACCAGCCTCTCGGACTCGGGCAACGCGTTCGCCCTGAGGGGCGACGCGGGCACGCCCCCCGACTTCCAGATGAATCCGCTGCTCATTCCCAGCTTGCCCTATGCGAAGGGCGGCCACCACTTCAGCAACGGCGCGACGTGGATCGAGCAGTATGCGAGATCGGTGGGCCTCGCCGACAGCGTGCGACCGGCACTGGCCACGACGGACCCGGCCGTCACCAACTACGCCGTTGGTGCCGCGAGGGCCTACAACGACGGCATCAACTTCAACCTGACCCGCCAGGTGGACACGTTCCTCCAGCGCTCGGGCGGCGTGGCGTCGGCACAGGCCCTCTACGTCATCGAGATGGGCAGCAATGACATCCGCGATGCCTTCGTCGTCTACGCAGGCGGCGGCAACGGCGGTCCCATTCTCGGGGCGGCTCTCGCGTCGATCGCGGCCAATATCCAGCGGCTGTATCTGGCGGGGGCCAGGAACTTCCTCGTGTGGGCCGCGCCCAACGTAGCGCTGACGCCCGCCATCAGGACGCTGGGCCCGAACGCGGGGGCGTTGGCCACCTTCCTGACACAGAGCTTCAACGGCAACCTCGCAGTGCTGCTGGGGCAACTGTCGGCCGGCCTTCCCGGCATCGGCGTCACGCGGCTCGCCGCCGATCAGATCCTGAATGCCATCGTCGCGGATCCCACGGCGTTCCATCTGACCAACGTCACCACGGCGTGCATCACCCCGAATGTCGCGCCCTTCAGCTGCCACCAGGCCGATGAGTTCCTGTTCTGGGACGGGATCCATCCCACCAAGGCCGGCCACGCGATCCTCGCGCAGCAGACCTCACTCGTACTGCCGTAACGCGTGAACGACGTCATTCGGGCCGGCCGGGCGAGCGCGCGCTCCCACCGGTCGGCCCGATCGTTGCGCGCCATGACCCTCGCGACCCGATGTAGGGTTGGGGCTGGTCATGTCGAGGCCCACCGATAACGCCCGGTCGTCGGGTTAGTAGTAAGCATCAGCAGGTTCTGGGGGTGACAGCGCGGCTGCTGGGGATCTCAACCGCGACGGGAGGTTGGACCTCGTGGTCGGCGATGAGCGAACCGGCACACGCGCGTATCTCAACGATGGCAAAGGCGCGCTGGTGGCAAGCGAAGTCCTGGGTGCAGCGACGCTCGCGCCAGGCGCGATCGTGATCGCGGACATGAATCGTGGCGGACAAGCCGACGTCGTCATCGGACATGCAGGTGCGCCGGGCACCGTGTGGTTCAACGACGGAAGTGGCCGCGTCTTCGCGCCGGTGGCATTCGGCGATGGTAAAGGCGCCGTTTACGGCGTGGCGGTGGGAGATGTCAATGGCGATGGTTATCCCGACATCGCCACCGCACGAAGCGACGCACCGAACGTGGTGGTCTTCAGCGTCAAGTGATGACCGGGTCGCGCCGGCGCAACGCGGCCTGTTAGAATGGGCGCCTGGTGATACAAGCCATGAAGTTTCCGCCGGTCGATGCCCAACTCCTGGCTGACGTCGTGGCACGGATTCGTCGTGTCGGCAGCCCGCGGCGCGTTGTGCTCTTCGGGTCGCGCGCGACTGGCCAAGGACGGCCGGACAGCGACCTCGACCTCCTGATCGTCGAAGACTCCGATCTTCCGCGTCACCGCCGCGCCCCGCGCTACCTCCGCGCCCTCGTGGGCGTGTTTCCAGCCAAGGATGTGATCGTCTGGACGCCGGCGGAAATCGCCTCGTGGGCCAACGTTCCCCACGCGTTCATTTCGCAAGTCCTCCGCGAGGGCGTGACGCTCTATGAACGATAGAGTCAGCCATTCGCGGCAGTGGCTCGCGAAGGCCGAGAGCGACCTGACGGCGGCCCGGCGCCTGCTCGACGTCGGCGGACCGTTTGATGCCGCGTGCTTTCACGCCCAACAGGCCGCCGAGAAGGGGCTGAAGGCGGTATTGGCCGGCTTGGATGCGCCGATCCCCCGCACGCACAATCTCGAAGACTTGCAGGCGTTGTGCGTCGCGTCGACGGCGCTGGTCGCGGCCACTGAGCTCGCGACGATGGACCTGAGCGACGTCACGCCGTTCGCGGTCGAGTCGCGTTACGACATCGAGTTCTGGCCCGAGCGTATCGAAGCTGCAGACGCTGTCGTCAAGGCGGCTCTCGTGTGCACGGCGGCCAGACAGATTATTGATATCCACTTCAAGTAAGATTCCGCTGGTTCGAACAATCTCGCGGCGCGCGGAGCACTGGCCGAGCGTGACGTGACGACCGAGGGCCTCACCATGTTCGTGAATCGCCGCAAAGCGAGACGTGTCAGCAGTCCAGTAACGGCGCCGCACATCGCTGAACCACACAAGTAGGCGTTGGCGTCGCCAGCGCCATGGTCATAGGCCCAACTTCCCAGGAACACGCCGAGCCAGCAACCCACCACCGCAATCGCGATCGACGCAGGGATCCACGGTCGCACACGAAGCAGTGGTGCTGATCGGCGCAGCTTCGTCAACCCCGCAGGACTAGCTCGTGCAGTTCCTCGCGGACGAGAGCTGCGACTTCGCGATCGTGCGCGCATTGCGCGCGTCGGGACACGACGTGACCACCGCGGCGGACCTCGTGGGCGGTGCGGACGATACGGTCATCGCCGGCCTGGCGGTCAGTGAAGCACGAATGCTGCTGACGGAGGACAAAGACTTCGGTCAGCTCGCCTACGCAACGGGACATGTCCAGCCCGGGGTGATCCTGATTCGCTTTTCGGCCGGGGCGCGGCGCACGGTCGGAGCGGCCGGGGCGCAGGCTGTGAGCAGGTTCGGCGTGCGATTGGTCGACAGCTTCGTCGTCGTCGAGCCCGGGCGGGTGCGGCTCGGCCGAACCGCCTCGCGCCTGACGACAAGGCTCCAGGCTGGCATCGCCGTGTGGCACTGCTGTGGCACTGGAGCGGAAATCCTCTTCGCGCACCATCCGCGGCGTGCGTGCACTCGCCGCCTGCGACTCCTCCAGCAGACGCAACGCGCGCTCCAGGCGCGTCGCCGTGGAACGTAGATATAGACCGTAGTCGTCAGATTGGGGTGACCGCGGAAGTCGCACACGTCGTGCAGCTCGGCAGCGTCGCGACGTGTCCACCACCCGCCTGGTGCAGTGACTGACCTGGTTGGCTCCTGGACACAGCATCGCCGTGGCACCCCGATAGGCGCGACGGCGGCCTGCGGCCAGCTCGAGCACGCACCGGCCTGAGGCCAGGTGCGACAGGCGGCGTACGGGAACTCACGGACGGGATCGCCCGAAGAAGGGCGAGCGAGGTGATCATAGGAGGCTACACAACCCGCCTGCGCGAGGTGGTGATAGGCTGACCGGGATGGCCCGGTACTCGAACGAGCGCGCCCCGACCGACGTCAGCTCGACCACCCTTCCCGCCGGTTTCTACACCGATCCTGCGTACTTTGCGCGCGAGAGCGATCGGCTGTTTCGCCGGATGTGGTTGTTTGCCGGGCGCCATGACGACGCGCCCGTGCCGGGAAGCTACGTGACGCGCCGATTCGGCAACGCCAACATTCTGCTCGTCCGCGACGACACCGGCACGCTTCGGGCCTTCCACAACGTCTGCCGTCACCGCGGCACGCTGCTCTGCCAGGGCACCGAAGGGCAGCTGCACGGCGCGCTGCAGTGCGCCTATCACGCGTGGACCTATCGTCTCGATGGCCGCCTGCTCAAGGCGCCGCACATGGACAAGGTCGAGGGGTTTCGCGTGGAGGACTGGCCCTTGGTGTCCATCCCGCTGGCCATCTGGGACGGCCACGTCTTCGTCTATCTGGGTGACGAACTGGACGGCGGCGAGCCGCCGCCCTTGTCCACGCACCTTGACGGGATGGACACGCGCTTCCGCCGCTGGGCGATGGGCGAGTTGCGCACGGTGGCGCGGCGTGCCTACGAGCTGCGCGCCAACTGGAAGCTCGTCATCGCGAACTACCACGAGTGTCTGCACTGCCCCGGCACGCACCCGCAACTGGTCAGGCTGTCTCACTATCTGTCTGGAGACAACGAGCCGCCGCATCCAACCTGGCTTGGCGCCTCCATGGATCTGCTGCCCGGCTGCGCGACGCTCTCGACCTCGCCCACCCCGCTCCGGGCACCGCTGCCCGGCCTCAACGAGGAAGAGCGCCGTCGCGTCTACTACTACGCGCTCCTGCCGACGATGCTGCTCAACCCGCATCCCGACTACGTCGTCACGTTTCTCATCAGCCCGATCGCACCCGACCGCACCGACATCACCTGCCACTGGCTGATGCACCCCGACGAGATCGCGCGGCCGGGCTTCGACCCGAGCGATGCCGTCGAGTTCTGGGACCTCACCAATCGGCAGGACTGGGCGCTCTCGGACCTGGCGCAAGCCGGCATCTCGTCGCAAGGCTATCGGCCCGGCCCGTACTCGAATCGCGAAGAGCTCCTGGTGGCGTTTGACCGGTGGGTGATTGAGCGAGTCGGCCCACTCGCCGGGTCGTAACCAGACGTCAACCAGTCGGCCCGACGGCACGCCGTCGTCCGGGCCGGTATGCCAGACCGCGCCGCACGATCGCGCGTAGATGCGCTCGTGCCCCAGACCCGCGACATCGGCTTCACCGCAGCTGTGGCCCCTCGCGGTCGAAAACATGATCGGCTCCGGCGTCTTCCTGCTTCCCGCCTCGCTGGCGTCGGACCACGGGACGAGCCTTGTGGGCTGGACGAGCGGATCGCCGCAATCATCGGCCCGAAGGCACGATGGCGCCCTGGCGGGCAATTGCCGCCCGGCCCGGGAGGGCTCGGGGATGTCCTCTCCAGTGGCCCAGTACAGCCGCTCCACGGCGCCCATCCCGCCAGTCGTAAGTCGGTGGCAACGGGTGCAGACCTGGCGCTCACCTGCCACGGGCTCGGCCGCTGCACGAGATCGTAGGTCCAGCACTCGCCGTCGAGCCACTGCGCCCGGTCGCAGCCTTCGCCGCCTTTGGCGAGCGCTCTGAGGGCTCTCTCGCTCACCTTCTCGCCGTTGAAGGTGATGGGGATCTCGACCCGGCGAGGCAGCTCATGTCGGGGAGCGGTGCGTCGGTGGCCAGTTCCTGTTAGCAGAGTTCGGCAAAGGCGACGACGTCTTGCTCGAGACGCGCGGCGGCTGCGAGCCCATGAAGCACTCCAGGCAAACGATGCGCCTGGGTCAGGTGGCGGCGCAAGGCGGAGTGACATCCCGAGAGCGACACCAGGACGCCGACGAAGACGAGGCCTGTGGCACACACCATGCACTCCACGATCGCGAAAGTCGCGCCAACCTCGCTCGTCTAGGGGAGGAGCGGGGTCGGATAACGCCCATTCCGTCGCCCCGGGGCCATGCTAGATTTGCCTATCTTCGCGAACGCCGAACCAAGACCCCGAACCTGGCGCTCATTGCACCGTTGTCCAGATTGTCTGCCCCCTATGTGAGGTTCGCCATGCCTCGAACACTCGCGGCGGCCGGCGTCATCGTCGCCACGCTGCTGGCGCAGCCGTCCGGTCAGTCCCCGATGGTGGAATGGCCCGTGTACGGCGGCGACTCCGCGGGTAGCAAGTACTCGCCAGCGACCGACATCACCGCGCAGAACGTCCCGCGCCTCGGCGTAGCCTGGCAGTGGGCGCACGGTGAACAGCCGTTGGCCGAGTACGGCACGCTGCCCTTCCGCTTCGAGAACCAACCGCTGATGGTGGACGACGTGTTGTATGTGACGACGCCGTACAACAATGCGGCGGCACTCGATGCGAATACGGGCAGAGAGTTGTGGCGTTTCGAGAGCGGCGCGGTGAAGCTTGGCGGCATCCCTGGGACCGGCTTCAAGCATCGCGCCCCGGCACTGTGGCGCGACAGCCGGAACGGCAACGCGCTGCGCGTGCTGCTGAACACCCGCAACCAGTTGTTCAGCCTCGACGCCGCCACGGGCAGGCCCATCGAATCGTTCGGCGACCGTGGAGTGGTCTCGCTGACCGACGGCTACCCGCGGCCGATCTCCGACATCCGCCACGTCAACCACGGGGGCTCACCACCCGTCGTCTACCGCGACATCGTCGTCATCGGCGGCGCGATTCCCGATCGGTATCAGATGGTGAACGAACCGCCCGGCATCGTGCAGGGCTTCGATGCGCGCACGGGCAAGCGATTGTGGGTCTGGAATGCGATTCCGCAGTCGCCGACCGATTTCGGCGCCAACACCTGGGAAGAGGGTGCCTGGCGCTTCACCGGACACGCAAACGTCTGGGGTCCGATGGCTGTGGACAGCTCGCGCGGCCTGCTCTACTTCGGTACGAGCACGCCCGGCAACGACTACTACGGCGGTCGGCGCTTGGGGAAGAACGAGCCGGCCGAGTCGATTGTCTGTCTCGACATCACCACCGGTCAGCGCAAGTGGTCGTATCAGCTCGTGCATCACGGGTTGTGGGACTTCGACAATCCGGCGAGCCCCAATCTCGTGACGATCACGGTCGACAGCCGGCGCATCGACGCCGTGGCTCAAGTCACGAAGCAAGGCTTCACGTACGTCTTCGATCGCGTCTCGGGTGAGCCCGTGTGGCCCATCGTCGAGCGTCCCGTGGCGACCCACAGCGACGTGCCCGGCGAACGGCCGTGGCCGACGCAGCCATTTCCGACCAAGCCGCCGCCGTTCACACCCCAGGGCGTGTCGCTCGCCGATGCGAACGATCTGACACCAGAGATCACGGCGCTCGCGCAGGGCGAGATGAAGCGCTACCGGATCGGTCCGCTGTTCACGCCCCCGTCGCTCCGCGGAACGTTACAGCGGCCAGGCAACGAAGGCGGGGCGAACTGGGGCGGCGCGATCTGGGATGCCGAGCGGGGTCGACTCTATGTGCGGAGCAAGAACGCCGTCTACATCGGCAAGGTCGTCGCCAGCACCCGCACCGACAAGTTCATCGACCACGCGTATTCAGGTCACCTGCCGTTGAACCTGCCGGAATCGCCGCTGGGACCGATTCCCGTCGTCAAGCCCCCGTACGCGCAGTTGACGGCGATCGATCTCAACCGCGGCAAGCTCGGGTGGCAGGTGCCCGTCGGTGAAGGCAGCACGGCGATTCGCAATCACCCGCTGCTCCGGGGCGTGACGCTGCCCGATCGATTGGGCTCGCCGGCCAACGGCGGGTCGCTCCTCACCGGCGGTGGGCTGATCTTCATCGGCGGCGGTGATGGCTATTTCTACGCATTCGACCGGACCGACGGTCGAGAGGTGTGGCGGACACAGCTCCAATACGTCAACGTCGAGAACGTGATGAGCTACCGGACGAGCGCAGGCCGGCAGTTCGTCGTGGCGTCCACTGGGGCCAGCAGCGAGGCCGCCCTCGTAGCGTTCGCGCTCGATGCGACCACGACCCAGCCGTCAGCACCACCACGTTCCGCAGGCGCGACAGTCGCGTCGCGTGAGAGTGGACAAGCCGCGTTCGATCGCACCTGTCGCGTCTGCCACGGCAGCGAGGCCCGGGGCGACTCCGCGCCGAGGTTGCTGCCGTTCTCCCGCAGCGTCGACGAGCTCCGCGCGACGATTCGAGAAGGCCGGGGACAGATGCCGCCGATCTCCGCGCAGCAGGTCAGCGATCACGACGTCGTCGGACTGGTCGAGTACCTGAGATCCCTCTCGCGGTAGCCCGGGTAAGCCCGACACCGCCCCGTCGGCGAAGATCAACTCGCCATCTTGTCGCTGCCGGTCACTCGCGATCGTCGCACGGGCGTCTTGGTCTCTCCGCTCACTATCGCGTTGCATGAAGCCTTTGAACCCAGCCGACCGGAGGCGAAGGGCCGCTGCACCAAAGCAGCGAGACGGGCGCGGACACGCCAACGCGAACAGGGCCCACATCCGGTCAGGTAATCGCTATCGTCTTCTGGTAAGGTCCATGTTCTCGCAGCTTCGGCGGTCTTCCGGGACGGATCATGGCGCTCGAAAGCGAGCGTGAGGGCGCAGGCCCTCCGTCGATCGGCGTCGCGGCTGGCCGATGGCGTGCGTGGGAGGCCAGATGAGAATGAAGTGGCTGGGTAGTGTGGTGGTGCTGCTGTATGCCACGACGGACGCTCAACAGCTCCCGCTTGGATACGTCGATCCTGCGCCCATCCTCGCGGCCGCGGCCAGAGAGATTGGCGAAGCGAACCTGCAGTGCATCACCTTCTCGGGCGCCGGGTACGCAGGGGCCGTAGGCCAGGCGTTCGAATCGGCGGCAAACGTCGACTGGCCACGCATCGACTCGCTGGGGAACTACACGCGGACGATCAATTTCAGGACGCGAACGATCACAGAAGAATTCGACCGCACGCCGGGTCTGAATCCCGCCTCGTGGAAATACGGTCTGGGCTGGCAGGACGGCACACCCATTCAGAAGCACCCGCATCAGACCTTCATCGTGAACGGCGACGTCGGATGGCGCATCGATGGCGCCGGCGCGCCGCCCGTACCGATGTCGGCCGAGGACATCGAGCGAGGCCAGCTCGAGATCTGGATGAATCCGCACGGCTTCATCAAGGCGGCCCGGCTGCCCGGTGCGAACCCACAGGCCGTGTGGCGATGGGAACTCGGCGAGATGGGGCGCGACGGCCCGACAACCGTCCCTGAGAAGATGCACGTCGTGTCGATCACGCTCGGACGGCACCGCATCGACGCGACCATCAACACGCAGCACCAGATCCAGCGCATTCACACCATGGTGTCCGAGCCGGCGCTGGGGGACTTCAATTACGAACACGAGTCCACCAATCAACAGGCTTTCGGGAACGTCAAATGGCCTACCGTGTGGCATTCGCACCAGGGATGGGACGATAACTACGGCTTCGACAACGTGAGCACGGGTCACAACGCGTTCGGGGGCACGTTTGCCAAGGTGGAGCCCAACGTCTGCCCCGATGCCGTGCCCGTTCCGGCATCGGTACGCCGGGCGCAGGTCGCCGCGCCACTCGTGACGGTTCACCGGCTGGCCCGCGGCATCTACCTGCTCGGCGGCGGTCCGGCCAACAGCGTGGCAGTGGAGTTCAAGGACTATGTCGCCGTGTTCGAGGCCCCAACGAATGAGGCGCGCAGCCTGGCGGTCATCGAGCAACTGGTGACGCTGATACCGAACAAGCCGATTCGATACCTCATCAACTCCCATCAGCACTTCGACCACATCGGCGGCATCCGCGCGTATCTTCACATCGGCGCGACCATCATCACGCAACGGAAGAACATCACCTTCCTGAATCACGACGTGCTCAATTTCCGCGGGCGCACGATGCTGCCAGACATGGTCTCGCTCTGGCCGCCGACAGAAGTGGCGGAGGGCTACAACTACGAGAGCTTCAACGAAAACTACGTGCTGACTGACGGCACGCGCATCATGAACATCTACTACGTTCAGCCGCTGCGGCACGTCGAGGGCATGGCGATGGCGTACCTTCCGGCCGAGAAGATTCTGATCGAGGCCAATCTCTTCGACACGCACGAGCCTCCGCCCGCTGCGCCGACACCGGCCATGACCACGCTCTATCGCCAGATGCGAACGCTGAATCTGGACGTGGCCACGATCGCGCCGGTCCACGGCACACCGGTGCCGATGTCGACCTTCATGACGGCGATGGGCGCCGCGGCCAAAGACTGCCCGTCGGTCGGCCCAGGCGGTTCGGTCGCCTGGGGACCGTGTCGATAACCTTCTGTCTCATACGTGGCTCGTGGACTTGACCGTATTTGTCCCAGCGCCATCACGCGGCGTGTCGGCCACCGCACATGTCGACGGCCCCGTCATTGCTGCCGTGCTGAGTGACTCCTCAGCGAGAGATGCCAATGAGCAAACGACTGGTGGTGGTCGGCAAGACCGGCCGCCTCAATCTTGCTTTCAGCTTCTTCGCAGAACGCAAGGACGGCGGCGTCCACGCGGCCACGGTGACGATCTGCGGCGTGGTGGCCCCCGACACCCCATTTTCGCCCGATCGGATCGCCGAGAGTAATTGGGCCCTGCACACGCAGCCCGACGGCGCGTTCGAGCGCGAAGTGATCTTCAAGGGGTAGACCGGCCGCCTACGCCGGCGGAATCTCCCGCACCGCCGCCGGCGTTACGGGATGCGATACAAGCCGGCCGCGTTGTCCCGCAATACCATCCGGGCAATCTCCCTCGCCCGTTCACGCGTAATCTCGCCGTCGGTCATCATCCCGGTAAGTGCGATGCCGAGGGCGCGGCGCCCGGCGGTGGCACCGAGCCAGCCCCACTCCTCCCAGCCGACGGTGTCGCTGTCGGTGTAGGCGTCGGTCCCGAACAGAATCCGTTCGGGGAACTCGCTCAGCCATTCGCGCAGCACCAGCGCCAGCGTGTGGCTCGACAACTGGTTCCCCATGAACGAGAAGTCGGCAAACACGTTGGGGCGCGAGAAGAGCGACATCGTGTTGCGGACGTGCGGCCATCCCCCATGCACGATCACGAATGTGGTCTGCCGGAGTTGCGGGTCGCTCAAGGCGGACTCGAGCAGAATCGGATCGGCGCCCGAGGCCTCGAAGTACCCGCCCGCCCCGTCGGCGGAGTGAATATGGACTGCCATCTCGAGGCGCCCGGACTCGACGCCGATGTACCGGAAGAGATAGTCCTGGAGCGGCTTGTAGACCGCCATCTGCGGGGCGCCGCCGGCCCGGTAGCGGTCGTACACCGTCCGCGCCTGTTCGAAGGTGGCCGGCGCGAAGTCGAGGCGCCGGAGATACGCAGCTTCATACTTGACCGCCACGGCTCCTCCGGCGGCCATCCGCTCCAACGTGGGACGCACCACCAGGTCCAGGTAGCCCTTGAAGGTGGCCGGCAGCGACGTCACCTTGAGATCGGCCAGATAACGGGTCAGGTTTCGCGCCGTCTTCGGATAGAGATCGGCCCTGTCGGGCGTCGTCTCGAGCTGCTTCGTGTTGAGCGGAAAGAGGAGCGGGTCCACGAACGCCACCCACCGGAACCGCGGCGCGGCCAGCCCCGGCCCGAGCGCCAGGCGGTTGGCCAACTGCACGTCGACGCCGAGACGGTCCAGCACCCAGGCCGGATAGCGCTCACCCTGCTCGGCGCGAATCCGCGCCTTGAGCGCCTTGAGGTCAGCCATGTGGGCCTCGGTCATGTCGCCGTGGGGATAGCCGAACAGCTCGCGCCACGCCTGGACCAGCTCCGGGTTGCCGCCTCGAAGCCGCGCTGGCAGCGCGAACGGCGGAAAGCCGTCGATCGGCAGCGCGTCGAAATCCCGGTCTGCCGGGTCGGTCGACATCGGGTGAGCGTGATTGTCGATCGCCGTGATCGAGCTGATGTACGCCGCCAGAGCCGCATCCACGGGCACCTGGGCTGTCCCCGACCTGGCACTGGCCACGACCACCACCAGCACCGTCAGCAAGAACGTCCTTGGCACAGACCCTCCCCACATTGGTGTCACTCTCGGTATTTCACCGGACCGCCACATAGGGCGCCGTGCGGGCCCTGATTGCCGCGCGCCACGCGCGGCGACGCACCTGATTCCGCACGAAGCATATGCGAGAGCGTCAAGGGTCGGTGAGATCAGTTGATGTCAACTCGGCAGCGCTCGTCGATGCGATGGGGACGCACGGGAGCCGACCTGCAACTCGCCGCCATGGCTGGGCGACGTGAACGAGGATGGCGGGATCGCGACCGTTCACACTCCCACGAGCGATCGCGTCCTGCCAGGCCTGCCGACGGCGCGCTGGCCATGAAGGCGCCAGGTGCGTGACGGGCCACGACACGTGGGCAACCTGGGCAACGCCGGCTTGACATGCCTTTTTGCCCATGTGAGACTCGGAGGGTCGTGTTTGTCACTGTCCCGCCCGACGCGTGTTGTTGCTGTGGAGATCCAGCCTCCGGCCGGCGCGTTGTGTCTTCGTGGATCGTGCAGCCCTAGAATTCGCGCCAGCACGAACAAGTTTTCGCAAGGTCCGGCCCGGAAGGCTTCTGAAGCTTTCCGGGCCTTTTCTGTTCTGGCGTATTGTGTGGGGACCCCTGGCTGGGGTGCCGGTTTGAGAGGTGGAGCAATGAACGCACAGCAGTTTTCGCACTGGATGGTGGCGGCGGCAGTCGTCGGGGCCGGCTCGGCCCTGGTGACGGCGCAAGACGCCAGGTCACTGGCCGGCAAGTGGGCAGGGACCGTCACGGTCAGCACCAATAACGGCGGCGTCATCGTGCCCGTCGACGTGCCGTTCCCATTCGAGATCACGCATGCCGGCGGCAAGACGAGCGCGGCATTCTTGAATGGCGATCTGCGTATCACCTCCACCGCAAGCGCGGTCGCGGGCGACCAGGTGGCGTTCACCTTCGGCCAATACGGCTCGACCCTCAAGGCGACGCTCAAGGACGGCGTGCTGACCGGGCAATATGAACGCCCCAACGGCCGCGGCAACCCGCTGCCCTTCAAGGCCGCGCCGGCCACGGCCGTCGCGGCCAACGTCAAGGCGCCGTCAATTGACGGCGTCTGGATCGTGCAGGCGAAGAGCCGGAGGGCCGAATCCGCCTGGCGCTTCATCGCCGAACAGAAGGGCGCGCAGGTGACGGCGACGATCCTGCGCATCGATGGCGATACGGGAACGCTGTACGGCTCCTTCAAGGACGGCAAGTTCGTGCTCGGCCACTTCTCCGGATCGCGTCCGCTACTGGTCGAGGTAACGCCGAACGCCGACGGCACGCTCAGCATCAGCCAGAACAAGCAGCCCGGGCTGCTGGCCGCTCGCGAGGCCGACGCCACCGCCAAGTCGCTCGGCACACCGACCGACCCCACGCTGTACACCAGCATGAAGGACCCGAACGAGCCCTTCAGGTTCAGCTTTCCCAATCTCAAGGGCGAGATCGAATCGAATACCGACGCGAAGTACAAGGGCAAAGTGCTGCTCGTGAACATCGCTGGCAGCTGGTGCCCGAACTGCCACGATGAAACGCCGTTCCTGGTGGCGCTCTACAAGAAATACAGGGCCAAGGGCTTCGAGATCGTCGGGTTGTCGTTTGAGGAACCCGAACAGCAACCAGGGCTCGCTCGACTGCGGGCGTTCAACGACAGCTACGGCATCGACTACACCGTGCTCGTCCCGGGCAATCCGGATCAGTTGAATGAGAAGGTGCCCCAAGCCAAGAACCTCGACGCCTTCCCGACGTCGTTCTTCGTGGGCCGCGACGGCCGAGTGCGCGCCGTGCACGCCGGGTTTCCAAGCCCGGGCAGCGGTCAGTTCTACAAGGACGCCGAGAAGGAAGTGACGGCGTTGGTCGAGAAGCTCCTCGCGGAACGCGCACCCGGGACGGCTCGGTAGGTGCAAGACTCAGTGGCGCGGAGTGCATCCATGCATCGTCGACACCTCCTCGTGTGGGTTGTCGCGCTGGCCGTGGCACCACTTGCTGCCCAATCGCAGCGGCCGCGCGCGGAGCTGACGCCGACGGTCGAGACGGTGCCTGTCCGGCCCGGCGCGGCCGCCCAGCTGTCGCTCAAGGTCACACTGCCGAGGGACGTGCACGTGCAGTCGGACGCGCCGCGCGATCCGAATCTGATCGCGACGGCGCTGACGATCGACGCGCCGGCGGGCGTCACAGTCGAGTCGATTGAATACCCGGAGCCAACCGACTTGATGCAGGCCGGTGCGGCCAAGCCGCTGGCGGTGTTTGGCAGCGAGTTCGCGATCGCCGTAACCGTGTCGGTCGCCGCCACGCTGCCTGAGGGAGACGTGAACCTGCCGGCCGTGCTCCGCTACCAGGCCTGCAATGCGTCGGTGTGTTTCCCGCCCACCCGCGCCACGGCGCAGTGGACGCTCAACGTGCAGCCCGTCAAGCCACCAGCACGCTGAGCACCAGGCCCAGACTGACCCGCCAAAAGCGCCACACCTGTTCTCCGCTGTCGCCCCACGCGCGGCCGTTCGACGCGTCAGACCCACCAGTCGACATTCGGCTCCGAACCGGCCAGCGCTGGCTGCGTCTCATCACGCACAGGCCATGCTGATTCTCGACGACGTCAGGAGGCGTTTCGGCACGCTCACGGCAGTGGACGGACTCTCGTTCGCGGTACGCAAGGGCGAAGTGTTCGGACTGCTCGGGCCAAACGGCGCTGGCAAGAGCACCACGGTGGCGATGGCGGTCGGGGTCATCGCGCCAGACGGCGGGCGCGTCGCCATCGAGGGGCTGGGCAACCCCCGCGAGGCCGCCGTGCGCGCGCATATTGGCGTGGCGCCCCAGTCGCTCGCGATCTACGACATGCTGAGCGGCGTTGAGAATCTGCGCTTCTTTGGGAACATCTACGGAGTGCACGGCGCGCGGCTCGAGGAACGCGTTGCGTGGGCGCTCGAGTTCGTGGGGCTCACCGCCCGCGGCGCCGACCTGGCCGATGGGTACTCGGGCGGCATGAAGCGCCGCCTCAATCTGGCCGCAGCGCTCGTGCACGACCCCGACCTGCTGGTGCTCGACGAACCCACGGCCGGCGTGGACCCGCAATCGCGCAACGCGCTCTTCGACAACATCGAAGCGCTGAACCGCGACGGCCGCACCGTGATCTACACCACGCACTATATGGAGGAAGCCGAACGGCTCTGCGATCGCATCGCCATCATGGACGGCGGGCGACTGCTCGCACTTGGCACCCTCGACGAGCTGCTGGCCATGCACGGTGGACGCCCCACGTTGGTGGTGCAGACCGCGAGGGGCGAAGCGCGCCTGGAAACCGCAGACCCACTGGCCGAGTTGAACCGCCTGGCGGCCACCACGACCGTGACGTCGTTCCATGTGGAGCGGCCCACGCTTGAAGACGTGTTCCTGCATCTGACCGGCCGCCGCCTGAGAGACTGACCCATGCGCCAACTACTCGCGCTTGCCACGAAAGACCTCCAGATCCTGCTCCGCCGCCGCAGCGCGTGGTTCTTCACGCTCATCTGGCCGGTGGTCGTCGCCGTGCTGTTCGGATTCGCGTTCAGCGGGCCGCCGGCCGGCACGGCCAACGCCATCACGGTCGCCATCGTGGACGACGACGCCACCGACGGGTCGCGGGCGTTTCTGACGCGCCTGCAGAATTCGGGGCACTTCGACATGCAGCCGATGGCGCGGTCCGAGGCGGAGACAGCGGTACGACAAGGCACGCGAGCAGCATTTCTCGTGATTCGCCGGGGCTTCGGTGCACGCTCGCGGCAGATGTTCTACGGCGAGCCTCGAGAGATCGAGGTCGGCCAGGACCCCTCGCGCAAGGCCGAAGCAGCGATGATCGAAGGGCTGCTGATGCAGGCGGCCGCCGAAGACATGCAGCGGCTGTTCTCCGACCGGCAGGCCTCGCAGGCCATGGTCGACGACGCGCTGGCCAGCGCGCGGACCAGTCCGGGAGCGCCGCCACAGCTCATGCGTTTCCTGGGCGAGCTGAAGCAGTTCGTGGGCTCGCCGGAGGCGGCTTCAGCGTCGGGTGGCGGGCCGGCGTGGCAGCCCCTCCGCGTGACGAGCGCGACGGTGGCGCGCGAGCGCGTGGGACCGGCCAATGCGTTCGAGATCACCTTTCCGCAAGGTGTGCTGTGGGGACTCATCGGCTGCATGATGTCCTTTGGCGTGGGCCTGGTCAGTGAACGCACGCGCGGCACGTTCGTGCGGCTGCAGATGGCGCCGCTGTCGCGCGCACAGATCCTCGGCGGGAAGGCGCTGGCCTGCTTCGTCTCGATGCTGGCCGTGCAGGCGCTGCTCTACGGAATCGGCTACGCGATGTTCGGCGTGCGTCCATCGTCGTGGGCGCTGCTGGCGCTGGCGTCGCTCTCCGTCACCGTCGCCTTCTGCGGCCTCATGATGCTCGTGGCCACGCTGGGCGACACCGAGCAAGCGGCGTCCAGCTCCGCGTGGGCGATCATGATGCCGCTCTCGATGGTGGGCGGCGGCATGATTCCGCAGTTCATCATGCCGGCCTGGATGAATGCCGTGGGCGTCGTGAGTCCGATGCGCTGGGGCATTCGCGCGATCGAAGGCGCCCTGTGGCGTCAGTTCTCACTGGTGGAGATGGCACTGCCGTGTCTGATTCTGGCGGTGGTCGGCGTGGTCTGCTTCGCCCTGGGCTCGCGACGGCTCGCGACGGCGTAGCCACCTGGTCCGTCGCGTCCGGGGCGGCGTGCCCCACGCCGTCACGGAAACCAACCCGGAGCTGGCGTCGTAACATACGGTCAGTGATTCAATCGTCATCCACGCTCCGTGCGGTCGTCGTCTTCCTGGTCTTGCTCGTCACGGCGTCGGCATGGACCACCGAGACGCTGCCGCGACGACTGATCGTCGGCATCGACGGCGTCGGTTTTGCGGACATGGTCGCGGCGCAATCGGCAGGGGCGTTCCGCCAGTTCTTCCCGGTCAGCCGGATGGTGTCGACCTTCCCATCGATCAGCGACATTGCCTGGTCCGAGATCTTCCGAACGCCTGCCCCGCCGGGGTACCAACGCGTGTACTTCAAGCTCGACGCAGGAAAGACCGTGGGTGGTCCGATCGACCCTATCCGGCCAATCGAGTTCGAGAAGCGCATGCACCTGGGGTTCGAACAGAAGGCGCACCATGTGTCGTCGTACGTGACGCCGGGTCGGGCGGCGCGTAGCGAGCTGACCACGCTGACGCAAGCCTTCTTCGAGAGTCGCGGGATCGAGACCTTCTACGCCTATTTGCCAGCGCCCGACGCGCTGCAGCACGTGCGCGGCGACGTCACGCGGTATCTCCAGGCTTTGGATGCGACCATGACGCGCATGCTCGTGGAATACCGGCAGCGGACCGGCATGGACCTCGAGTTGGTCCTGGTATCGGACCACGGCAACAATCGACGGTGGCAGGCTGAGAACCTCGACCTGGCGCAGTTCCTCAAGAATCGCGGCTACTCGCCGAGCGACAAGATCGCCGGTCCAAAGGACGTCGTCTTCAGCACCGACGGCGTCACGACGGGGGTCGGCGTGTTCGCGCGCCCGTCCGAAGTGTCGGCCCTCGCCGTCGAGCTGAGCACGCTGCAGGGAATCGAGCTGGTGACCTGGGTGCCACGTGACGCGTCGGACTACGTCGGCGTCCGGGCGGCGAACGGCCAGGTGGCGACGGTCCGGAGGCGGGCGAACGGCGACCTGGCGTACGAGCCCGTGACGGGCGACCCTTTGGGCTACACGCCGCTCGTAAGCCGCCTCGCCGGCGCCGGGCGACTGGTCGACGCGGGATTTGCGTCGGCGGCGGACTGGCTCGACGTGTCGAAGGACCACCAGTATCCGGCAGCGCTTCAACGCATCATGCGCGGCCACCACGATGTCACGATGAATCCCGCGCCGATTCTCCTGTCCGTCATGGACGGCTACCAGGTGGCCAACGGCGTGGCCGCATTCTTCAATCAACTCAGGCCGCTCGGCGGCACGCATGGCGGGCTGAATGCCGCCAACTCACTCGGCATCCTGATGTCCACCTACCGTCCCACCGTCGACACCGTCTCGACGGACGTCGCGGCACAGTTTGACGGCTTTCCGCGGATGGTCACGACCCACCACTAGGCCGCGCGCACGCTACGGGTCCTCGACCGGAATGGCCACCGTGCTCTTGATCTCGCGCAGCGCAAAGTTCGACTTGATCTGCTGCACCGCCACGCTCGTGAACACGGCTTCCTTCAGGAAGGTCTCGTACTCGCGCGTGCTGCGCGCCACGACCCGCATCAGGTAGTCGGCATCGCCCGTCATCGAGTAGACGTCCAGCACCTCGGACCGCCGCATCATGGTCTCTTCGAAGGCGCCGATGGCCGCGCGATTGTGCTGGCTCAAGGTCACGTGCGCAAACACCGTGTCGTGATACCCGATTTTGGCGGCGTCGACACGCGCCACGTAGTCCTTGATGACGCCGCGCTGCTCGAGGCTCTTCAGCCGGCGCCACGTCGGCGACGCCGACAGGCCGATGAGCGCGGCGAGCTCCTGAACGGTGTAGCGGCAGTTGACCTGCAGTGCAATGAGGATGGCGCGCTCATAGGCGTCGAGCGTCTCGTGAGTATCAGACACAGGGCCTCGCTTCTTGCGGGAGAGTCGTTATCGGTCTCCGGTTGGTGACAGGCAAATCATACCCAAAAATACGTCATAATGGAATAAAATTTACCCCTTTTTGCCGTCAGTGTGAATACGAAAGGAAACATTCGCCCTTAATCTGGGAGTACCGTTGACAGGTCGGCTCCTCGCTGCGCACGGTGTGCCGGGCCGGTCCTGAGGTTCCTTGCGTATGGCCAGCTCGGTGTCGGAACGAAGCAGCGGTGTTTCAAAGGCCAGCGGGGCGCGGGACTGGTCGCGCGTTGTGCACCTGCTACATGTCTCGCGGGCCCTCGACGACCTGGAAGAGAAGGTGCTGGTCCCGGAAAAGAAAGTCCAGTACCAGTTCTCGGCGCGTGGGCACGACCTGGCGCAGATCCTGCTCGGCCTGGGCCTGACCGATCGGCACGACGGCGCGTGCGGCTACTATCGCTCCCGCCCGCTGCTGCTGGCGCTGGGTGTACCGCTTGCCGACGCACTTGGATCATCGATGGCGCGGGCCGGCGGTTACTCCGACGGCCGCGACATCGGCGTCGTCTTCAACTACCCCAATCCACACGGGCCGGCGGCGTTGCCGATGTGCGGCGGCGTCGGCGCGCAGTACACGCCCATCGTGGGATGGGCTCAGGCCATCGAGTACCGCCATCAGGTGCTCGAGGACGACCGCTACGCGCGCGCCATCGGTGTGGTGCTGGGCGGTGACGCCTCGGTGGCGACCAACGGCTTCTGGTCGGCGCTCACCATCGCGACGACACAGCACCTGCCGGTGCTGTTCTTCATCGAGGACAACGGCTACGGAATCTCGGTGCCGGGTACGTATCAGACCCCTGGCGCCGACATCGCCGCCAACCTGGCGAGCTTCGCCCACCTGCACGTGCTCAGTGGCGACGGAACCGAGCCGGCCGAGGCACTGCACCTCATCGACCAGGCGCTGGATCATGTGCGGAAGCGGCGCGGCCCCTGCCTGTTACGACTGCGCGTGCCGCGTCTTGAAGGCCACAGTTTCCAGGACACGCAGACCTACAAGTCGCCCGAGGTCGTGGCCGCCGAATGGGCGCGCGATCCGTTGCCGAAACTGCAGGCGTTCCTCGTCCCGTCGCACCTGAGCCCCACCGAGTGGGCCGCCATCGCCGATGCGGCCGCCGCCGAGGTCGAGGCCGCGCGGGCCATTGCGGAGGCGCGACCCGTCTCCGAGCCCGCGGACGTGACCAGGTTCGTGTTCTCAGACCCCGAGCCGCAGCAACGGGGTGGGCTGCGTGGCGACGGCGAAGTTCCACAGCCCGGCAGCGACGTGCCGGTACCGGAGGGACTGCGGCTGAACATGGTGACCGCCGTGCGCCGGGTGCTCGACCACGAGCTGACGCTCAATCCTCGCATGGTGGTCTTCGGCCAGGATGTCGGTCCCAAGGGCGGAGTGCACGCCGTCACGCTCGGCCTGCAGGCCAAGCACGGCGTCGCGCGGGTCTTCGACACCAGCCTCTCGGAAGAAGGCATCGTCGGACGCGCGGTCGGGATGGCGCTGGCGGGGTTGCTGCCCGTGCCGGAGATTCAGTTTCGAAAATACGCCGACCCGGCCGCCGAGCAGATCAACGACTGCGGCACGCTGCGGTGGCGCACCCACAATCGCTTTGCCGCGCCCATGGTGCTCCGCATGCCGATCGGGTTCTTCAAGTGCGGCGATCCGTGGCATAGCCAGACCAACGAAGTGCAGTTCGTGCATGCCCCTGGGTGGAGGGTGGCCGTGCCCTCGAACGCCGAGGATGCGGTCGGCCTGCTCCGTGCGGCGCTTCGTGGCGACGATCCCGTCATGTTTCTCGAGCACCGCGCGATGCTCGATGCCGCCTGGGCCCGACGACCGTATCCAGGCGACGCGTACGTGCTGCCATTTGGCCGCGCCAAGGTCACCATGCCCGGGTCAGACCTCACGATCGTCACATGGGGGGCCATGGTGGAACGAGTCGAAGACGCGGCGACTCAGGTGACGGCGTCGAGCGGCAAGAGCATCGAGGTGATCGATCTCCGCACCTTGATGCCGTGGGACCGCGAGGCCGTTCTGGCGTCGGTGCGGCGGACGCGCCGCTGCCTCGTCGTCCACGAAGACCTGCGCACAGCCGGGTTCGGCGCCGAAATCGTCGCGACCGTCGCCGACGAGGCGTTCATGTCGCTGGACGCCCCAGTGGCCAGGCTGACGATGCCCGACATCCCCAGTCCTCACAACGCCGTGCTGCTCGATGCGGTGGTGCCATCGGTGGCGCGCATTCGCGCGAAGGCCACCGAGATCCTGGAGTTTTGAGATGCGCACTGACGTCGTGGCGCTCGTAGACGTCCTGGCGCCGGTCGAACAGGAGGGCACGACGGCGGCCGTCAAGGCGTGGCTGAAGCAGGTCGGCGACCCCGTCGAGGCCGACGAGCCGCTGCTCGAGCTCGAGACCGACAAGGTCGCCATGGAAGTGGCCGCGCCAGTCGCGGGCGTGCTCGCCGAGATCCTTGTCCCCGACGGGCGCGACGCCGACAAGGGCGCCATCCTTGGGCGCATCGCCGTCGGCGCCCGACCGGGCGCGGCCCCAGCCGCACGCATGTCGGCTGATGCACCGGCGGTCGCGAGCGGCCCGGCGGCACCGCGCCCGCGTGCGATCGCCTCGTTCGATCCCGCTCTCCGCCTCTCCCCCTCGGTGCGTCGCCTCCTCATCGACACCGGCATCGACCCCGTTCGGCTGACCGGCACGGGCCGCGGCGGCCGACTGACGAGCGGCGATGTCGAACGCGAGGCCGACCGTCGTCGTCACGCCACCGGGGCGGCACAGCTCGCCCCCGGGGGCGCCGGCCCACGCGCCGGGACGCGGTTGCCGCACACCCCGATGCGGCGCCGAATCGCCGAGCACATGGTGCATTCGCTCGCCACCGCACCACATGTGACCGCGATCTTCGAGGCCGACTTCGGCGCCATCATCGCCCACCGCGACGCGCACAAGGCCGCGTTCCAGCGCAACGACGTCCACCTGACGCTCACGGCCTATCTCGTGCTCGCGGCCGCCGAGGCGATGAGAGCCGTGCCGGTCGTGAACAGCCGCTGGCACGCCGACTTCCTCGAGGTGTTGGACGACATCAACATCGGCGTCGGCACGGCCCTCGGCGACAAGGGGCTCGTCGTGCCGGTTGTCCATCGCGTTCAGACGATGTCGCTCATCGGCGTCGCGGCGCGCCTGCAACAGGCGACGACGGCGGCACGCGCCGGCACGCTGACCACGGCCGACGTCCAGGGCGGCACGTTCACCCTGTCAAACCACGGCGTCTCCGGCTCGCTGACCGCCGCGCCGATTGTGATCAACCAGCCGCAGACCGCGATTCTCGGCGTGGGCGCGGTGCAGAAACGCGTGGTCGTGCGCGAGGTGCACGGCAGCGATGCCATACTGATCAGGCCAATGAGCTACGTGACGCTCTCGATCGACCACCGCGCGATCGACGGCGCGCAGACCAATGCCTGGCTGACGCGCTTTGTCGAGGCCATCGAGCATTGGCCGTCAGCCGGCGAAGTGCCGGCACAGAGCCGCTGACATGTGACCCGCGCGTGAGGTACATATGATCGTAGTTTCCGGGGGACGCCCAGATGTATTCGCAGTCGCTCAACCAGCACGTTGCTGATCCCACCACGCCTGACGACGCCGCACGCGCCGCCCGCTTCCAGGAGCGGGTCGACGACGAACAGCGCATCGAGCCCAACGACTGGATGCCGGCCGGCTACCGCAAGACGCTCGTCCGCCAGATCTCGCAGCACGCGCACTCAGAAATTGTCGGGATGTTGCCGGAAGGCAATTGGATCACCCGCGCGCCGTCGCTGCGCCGCAAGGCGGCGCTCATCGCCAAGGTGCAAGACGAGTGCGGTCACGGCCTGTATCTCTATGCCGCCGCGGAGACGCTGGGCGTGACACGCGAAGCGCTGGTCGACGAGCTGCTGTCGGGAAAGGCGAAATACTCGTCCATCTTCAACTACCCCACGCTCACCTGGGCCGACATCGGCGCCATCGGCTGGCTGGTCGACGGCGCGGCCATCATGAACCAGATTCCCCTGTGCCGCTGCTCGTACGGCCCCTACGCCCGCGCGATGATCCGGGTGTGCAAGGAAGAGTCGTTCCACCAGCGGCAGGGCTACGAGATCATGCTCACCCTGGTGCGCGGTTCGGACCGGCAGAAGGCCATGGCGCAGGACGCACTCAACCGCTGGTGGTGGCCGTGCCTGATGATGTTCGGCCCTCCGGACGCGCAGAGCCAGCATTCCGATACGTCCACTCACTGGAAGATCAAGCGCTTCGCCAACGATGCCTTGCGACAGAAATTCGTCGATGCGACCGTACCGCAGGCCCACTTCCTGGGGCTGACGATGCCCGATCCGGCTCTGCGTTTCAACGACGCGAGCGGACACTGGGAGTTCGGCGCGATCGACTGGACCGAGTTCACACAGGTGCTGGCAGGCAACGGCCCGTGCAACCGGGAGCGCCTGGCCGATCGCCGCTCCGCGCACGAGGACGGCACCTGGGTCCGCGCGGCCGCACTGGCCTTCGCCGAGAAGCAGCGCCAGCGGGCGGCCGTCGCGACCAGCGCCGCCTAGGAGGACTCATGGCAGGTCCGACCATACCGCTCTGGGAAGTCTTCATCCGCAGCCGCAACGGTCTGGCGCACAAGCACGTCGGATCGCTGCACGCCGCCGACGCCACGCTGGCCGTACAGGCGGCGCGTGATCTGTACACCCGCCGCGGCGAAGGCAATTCGGTCTGGGTGGTGCCCTCGAGCGCCATCACGGCGTCGGACCCGGCGGACAAGGACATGATGTTCGACCCCGCCGACTCCAAGGTGTACCGCCACCCGACGTTCTATGACGTGCCCGACGACGTCGGGCACATGTAGCCCAGCGTCTCATGGATCCCGGCTCGATCACCGTCGCCGACTCGCCGCTGCTGCGCTACACGCTGAGGCGTGCCGATGACGCACTGATCCTCGGACACCGGCTGTCTGAGTGGTGTGGCCACGCGCCGATGATGGAAGAGGACATGGCCCTCAGCAACATGGCGCTCGACCTCATCGGCCAGGCGCGCTCGCTCTACGCTTACGCGGCCGAGGTCGAAGCAGCGGGTCGCGACGAAGACGCCTACGCCTATCTTCGCGACGTCACGGCCTATGGCAACCTGCTGCTGGTCGAGCAGCCCAACGGCGACTTCGCACAGACGATGATCCGCCAGTATCTCTACTCCGCATTCATCGATGGCTATTGGCGAGGGCTCGTGCGCAGCACCGATGCCACGCTCAGTGCCGTCGCGGCCAAGGCCGAGAAGGAGGCGGCGTACCACCTGCGCCACTCTGCGGAGTGGGTGATCCGCCTGGGCGACGGCACACCGGAGAGCCATCAGCGCGCGCAGCGGGCGCTCGATGACCTGTGGCCCTTCACTGGCGAGATGTTCGCGGTGGATGCCTCCGACCGTTCCTTGATCGCCCGCGGCATCGCGGTCGACACGGACGCCCTCCGCGGCGAATGGCGGGCGATGGTCGCACAGGTCGCAGCCCGGGCCACACTGATCCTGCCCGGCGACGGGTGGATGCAGCGCGGCGGCCGCGACGGACGCCACAGCGAGCACCTGGGCCATTTGCTCAGCGAGCTGCAGTTCATGCAGCGGTCCTATCCCGGGGCGTCGTGGTGACCCGCCGTGACGAGCGTGCGCTCGCCACACTCTGCGACGCTGCGTGCCGCGTGGCCAGCGCGGTGGTCGACCCGGAGATCCCGGTCATTTCCATCGCCGACCTCGGTATCTTGCGCGAGGTCGTCGTCAACGGCGACCGCGTGGAGGTCGTGATCACGCCGACCTACAGCGGCTGTCCGGCCATGAACATGATCAAGTCCGAGATCGAGCAGGCGTTGGCCGCCGCGCGGCTCTCACCCGTCGTCGTCACGACGGTGCTGTCGCCGGCGTGGACCACCGACTGGATCACCGACACGGGCCGCCAGCAGTTGCTCGACTACGGCATCGCTCCGCCGGTGCGCGGCGACGGCCGCACGACGCTGTTTCGCACGGCCGCCGTGGCCTGCCCGCGCTGCGGATCGGTCGAGACCTCGCAGCTGGCGCCCTTCGGCTCCACGGCCTGCAAGGCGCTCTGGCGCTGCGACCGGTGCCGCGAGCCGTTCGACTACTTCAAGTGTCACTGACGGCCGATCCGATGTCGACGCCCCATCCTCGATTTCATCGGCTCACCGTTTGCGACGTCACGCACGAGACGGCCACGGCTGTCTCGATTGCCTTCGACGTCCCTCCCACGCTCGCCGGCGACTACGCGTTCGCGCCCGGCCAGTACCTCACCTTGCGCGCGACCATCGAGGGCGACGAAGTGCGACGCTCGTACTCCATCTGCTCGGGTCCCGACGACGGCGAACTGCGGGTGGCGGTGAAGCAGGTCGATGATGGCCTGTTCTCGCGCTGGGTGAATGAGACGCTGCGCGTCGGCCAGACCCTCGAGGTGATGACGCCCACGGGCCGGTTCGGTCTCGGCGCGTCGGTGGCCGGGGGCGGTGTCTACGCCGCGTTCGTGGCGGGCTCGGGGATCACGCCGGTGCTGTCGATTCTTCGCCACGTGCTGCGGCGCGAGCCGGCCAGCCGCTTCTTCCTGTTCTACGGCAATCGCACGGGGAGCGACGTGCTGTTCCGCGAGGCACTGACGGAGTTGAAGGACCGCTATCTGCAGCGCCTGTCGGTGCTGCACGTGCTCTCGCGCGAGGAGCAGGACGTACCGATTCTGAACGGCCACCTCGATGGCGACAAGGTGCGCGCCCTTCTCACCACGATGGTGCCGGCCGCCACCATCGACCACGCTTTCATCTGCGGTCCGGCAGGACTGATCGCGGACGTCCAGGCGACCCTGCACGACCTCGGCGTGGCCGATGAGAAGGTGCACGTCGAGCGCTTCGTCTCGGCCGAGGGAGGGCGGCCGCGCCGCGCCCCCGCGGTCGTGTCGCCCGAAGCACCGCCGGCCCACGTGGCCGCGTTGATTGTCGACGGCAAGCGACGCGAGGTGCCCGTCGCGGCCGGCGAGGCCATTCTCGATGCCGCCCTCCGCGCCGGCGTCGACCTCCCCTTCGCCTGCCGGGGCGGCATGTGCGCGTCGTGCCGCGCGCGCATCGTCTTTGGCACCACCACGATGGCTGTGAACTACTCGCTCGAACCCTGGGAACTCACGGCCGGCTTCGTGCTGACGTGTCAGGCCCACCCCACCAGCCCACGCGTCGTCGTCGACTTCGATCAGGTGTAGGCGGTCAGGCTGCCCCGCTCATTCCTCGCGTCCGGTGAACGACGGCGTGCGTTTCTCGGCAAACGCACGGACACCTTCGGCGTAGTCGTGCGTGCGGCCCGCGCGGCCCTGGGCATCACGTTCGAGATCGAGCTGCGTGTCCAGCGTGTTGGTGGTCGAGACGTTGAGCAAGGCCTTGGTCAGCGCCAGGCTCAAGGTGGGCTGCGTGGCCAGGTGCGCCGTCAAGGCTTCAGCGTCCGTGAGCAGGGCCTGGTCGTCCACGGCCTTCCAGATGAGACCCCACGCCTCGGCCTGTTCGGCTTTGACGGGCTCTCCAAGCAACATCAGCGCGCGAGCGCGGGCGTCGCCGACGAGCCGGGGCAGTACGTGGGTGCCCCCGGAGTCGGGCACGAGCCCGATCTTCGCAAACGACTGGATGAACTGCGCCGACCGGGCAGCCAGCACGATGTCACACGCCAGCGCGATGTTCGCGCCAGCACCCGCGGCCACGCCGTTGACCGCGCAGACGACCGGCTTGGGCAGGGCGCGCAGGCGACGAATGAGCGGGTTGTAGAAGCGATCGATGGTGGTCGCCAGGCCCCCCTCGCCCGCCGCTTCGGAGAGATCCTGCCCTGCGCAGAAGCCACGGCCGGCGCCGGTCAACAGCACGGCGCGGCACGACGCGTCAGCGGCCGCGTCGTCGAGCGCCGTCGCCAACGCGCGATGCAGATCCTGGGTGAAGGCATTGAGGCGAGTGGGTCGGTTCAACGTGAGCTTCACCCACCCGTTGCGAGGCTCAACCAGCAGCACAGGTTCCATGTGGCCTCCCGCAGACCAAACAATGCGCTTGAATTGATCGAATGAACACTCAACTATACGGTAGGCACGATGCGTGAGCGCCGCCAGTCACTGCCATGTGCCGGCGTGTGTCATCCCGTTATCGCCTTCCCCGCCAGGAGAGCATCACCGTGAGTCACGCGTACATCTGTGATTTCGTTCGCACGCCAATCGGCCGCTATGCCGGCGCCCTCAAGGATGTCCGCACGGACGATCTTGCCGCCCACCCCCTGCGCGTGCTCAGGGCACGACATCCCTCTATGGATTGGGAAGCCGTCGATGACGTGATCTTCGGCTGTGCCAACCAGGCCGGCGAGGACAACCGCAACGTGGCTCGCATGGCCGTGCTCCTGGCCGGGCTGCCAGCCACCGTGCCAGGATCCACCATCAATCGTTTGTGCGGATCCGGCCTCGACGCCGTCGCCATGGCCGCGCGCGCCATTCGCAGCGGCGATGCCGACCTGGTGATTGCCGGGGGCGTCGAGAGCATGACCCGCGCGCCGTTTGTGCACGGCAAGGCGACCGAAGCGTTCTCGCGACAGGCCGAGATCTACGACACCACGCTCGGCTGGCGCTTCGTCAATCCGCTGCTGAAGGCGCAGTACGGCGTCGATTCGATGCCCGAGACCGGCGAGAACGTCGCGCAGGAGTGTGGGGTGTCTCGCACCGACCAGGACCGCTTCGCGCTGCGGTCACAGCAGCGAGCCAAGGCCGCGCAGCTACAGGGCTTCTTCGCGCGCGAGATCGCCCCCATTGACGTGCCGGTCAAGGGCGGCACGGTGACCGTGTCACTGGACGAGCATCCGCGCGGCGACACCACGCTCGAGCAACTGGCGGCCCTGAAGACGCCGTTCCGCAAGGGCGGCACCGTCACGGCCGGGAACGCTTCCGGTGTCAACGACGGCGCCGCGGCGCTCATCATCGCCTCGGAAGAGGCCGCGAAGGTACATGGGCTGACGCCGCGGGCCAGGGTCGTGGCCGTCGTCGCCGCCGGCGTCGAGCCGCGCCTCATGGGCCTGGGGCCGGCGCCCGCGGTCGAGAAACTGCTGGCCAAGACCGGCCTGACGTTGGCCGATATCGACGTCATCGAGCTCAACGAAGCGTTTGCCTCGCAAGGTCTGGCCGTGCTGCGCCGCCTCGGCATTCCCGACGACAGCGAGACGGTCAATCCGCACGGCGGCGCCATCGCGCTCGGGCACCCGCTGGGCATGTCGGGCGCGCGTCTGGCGCTGACCTGCGTCGGCGCGCTCGAGGTGCGCGGCGGGCGGCGGGCCATCGCCACGATGTGCATTGGCGTCGGCCAGGGCATCGCCGCACTGATCGAACGGGTATGACGATGCCGGCAGACGTAGCCTCGGACGAGGCCGGCGCGCTGGCCTATATGACGAGGGCCGAGCAGGACGCCGCCCGCGTTCCCGGTCTCGAAGATGTCGCGCCGCGTCCCGTCACGAGCGTCGGGATCATCGGCGGCGGCACGATGGGCGTGGGCATTGCCGTCGCGTTTGCCGAGGCGGGTCTGCCCGCCCGCATCATCGAACGCGACGCCACCTCCGTGTCTGCCGCCCGCGAGCGCGTCGTGGCGGTGTATACGCGGCATCTCAAGCGCACGGCGTTGAGCGACGAGGCACGGGCCGTGCGCATCGGCCATGTGTCGGTGACCGACGATTGGGGTGCGCTCGGCAACTGCCCGCTCGTCATCGAAGCGGCGTTCGAGGACATGGCCGTGAAACTCGAGATCTTCAGGCGCCTCGAGACCCTGGCCTTGCCAGACGCCGTGCTTGCCACCAACACGTCGTACCTCGACATCGACGCGATGGCCGCCGCGACCAGCCGGCCGCAGGACGTGGTCGGCCTGCACTTCTTCGCGCCGGCCAATCTGATGCGATTGCTGGAAATCGTCCGCGCGCGGCACACCGCGCCCGACGTGCTGGCCACAGCGCTGGCGCTGGCCGTGACGCTCAAGAAGCAGCCGGTCGTGGCCGGCGTGTGCGACGGATTCATCGGCAACCGCATCTTTGCCGTGTATCGCCGCCATGCCGAGTATCTGGTGGAAGACGGCGCGTCGCCGGAGGCCGTGGACGGGGCCCTCGAGGCCTACGGCTTCGCCATGGGCCCCTTTGCCGTGTCCGACCTGTCCGGCCTCGACATCTCGTACGCGATGCGGCGCCGTCGCGACCCGACGCGTGCCGCGGGCGAGCGCTATGTCGCCATCGCCGACCGGCTGCACGACGCCGGCCGCCTTGGACGGAAGACCGGTGGGGGATGGTACGCCTACGACGCGGACGGGAAGAAGTCCATCGATCCCATCACCACGGCGATCGTCGAAGACGAACGGGCGCGCAAGGGCATCACGCCGGGCCGATTCACGCCCGACGAGATTCAGCGCCGCCTGCTCGCCGTCCTGGCCAATGAAGGTGCGAAGGTGCTGGCCGAGGGCATCGCGGGCCGGGCGTCGGACATCGATGTGGCCATGGTGAACGGCTACGCGTTCCCGCGCCGCAAGGGCGGACCCATGTGGGCGGCGGATCGGCAGGGATTGACCGCAGTGCTCGCAGAGGTGGAGCGCGCCCATCGCGCGGGGGGCGCCGGATCGGAGCCGGCCCCGCTGCTCGTCGATCTGGCCCACGCGGGCGGCACGTTTGGCGATTGGCGCCACACCTAGGACACGTCCCCCGGAGAGCAACATGTCGACCCTGCTGCAGAGTTTTGCCGTCGGCCAGTGGACTGCGGGCACGTCTGGCTACGCCGACATCGCGAGCGCCATCGACGGGCGCGTCGTGGCGCGCGCCTCGAGCGCGGGCCTCGACTTCAAGGCGATGGTCGACCACGCGCGCGGCGTGGGCGGCCCGGCGCTGCGGGCCCTGACCTTCCATCAGCGTGCCGATCTGCTCAAGCAGCTCGCGCTGCACCTCGCCGACCGCAAGGAGCCGCTCTACGCTTTGGCCGCCGAGACGGGCGCCACCAGGAGCGACAACCTGATCGACATCGACGGCGGCATCGGCACGCTGTTCGCGTACGCGTCACGCGGCCGGCGTGAGCTGCCCAGTGAGCGCTTCGTCGTGGAGGGCCCAACCGAGGGGCTCTCGAAGGGCGGGACGTTCGTTGGCGCGCACATCCTGACCTCGCTCGAAGGCGTAGCCGTCCACATCAACGCGTTCAACTTCCCGTGCTGGGGCATGCTGGAGAAACTCGCGCCCGCCATTCTGGCTGGCGTGCCAGTCGTCACGAAGCCAGCCACCGCCACGGCCTACGTGGCCGAGGCCGTCGTCCGGATCGTGATCGACTCGGGGATTCTGCCGGCGGGCGTGCTGCAGCTGGTCTGCGGCGCCACGGGCGATCTGCTCGACCATCTCACCGGGCAGGACATCGTGTCGTTTACCGGCTCCATCGAGACGTCCGAGACGCTGCGCCGCCACCCGGCGATCTCGCGCAATGCCGTGCGCTTCATCGCCGAGCGCGATTCGCTGAACGCCGCCGTGCTGGGCCCCGACGCGGTGGAGGGCACTGCGGAGTTCGACCTCTTCGTGAAGGAAGTGGCGCGTGAGATGACGGCAAAGGCCGGGCAGAAGTGCACCGCGATTCGCCGCGTATTCGTGCCGCGCGCTGTCGAGGCGGCGGTGACGGCCGCGCTGACAACCCGCCTCGACGGGGTCGTGATGGGCGACCCGCGTCATGACGGCGTCCGGATGGGGCCGCTGGCGAGCCGCGCCCAGCGGGCCTCGGTGCGCGCGAAGATCGCCGAGATCGCGCAGGAGGCCGACGTCGTATACGGCGCCACCTATGCCGACGATGGCGCTGTGGACCTGGCGCTACGAGCCGGCGCGTTCCTGAAGCCGGTGTTGCTGCGCTGTGCGGCGCCGCTGCACGCGCACCGGGTGCACACGACCGAAGCCTTTGGTCCGGTCGCGACGCTGATGCCCTACGACCACCTGAGCGAGGCGGTGGCACTGGTCGCGAAGGGCGAAGGCAGCCTCGTCGCGTCTGTCTTCACCTACGACGACGCGGTCGCCGAGGCCCTGGTCTTCGGACTGGCGCCGTTCCACGGCCGGGTCCTGATCGTGGACCGCGATTGCGCCAGGGAATCGACCGGCCACGGCTCGCCGCTGCCGATGCTGGTGCACGGCGGACCAGGCCGGGCGGGCGGCGGCGAGGAACTGGGCGGGATCCGCGGCGTGTTTCACTACATGCAGCGCACGGCGCTGCAGGGCTCGCCGAAGCGGCTGACCACGCTGTTGCGCCGCTGGACCAAGGGGGCGCCGGCACCGGCCGACGGGCCGCATCCGTTCACGCGCGACTACGACACGCTGGTCATCGGCGAGACGGTGCAGACGGCGTCGCGCGTCGTCACGCTCGAGGACATCGAGCACTTTGCGCACTTCACCGGCGACACGTTCTACGCGCACATGAACGAGGAGGCGGCGAAGGCCAATCCGTTCTTTGCCGGCCGGGTTGCGCACGGCTACCTGATTCTGTCGTTCGCCGCCGGACTGTTCGTGCAGCCAGATCCCGGTCCCGTGCTGGCCAACTACGGG
>JANMDX010000139.1:0-1784 GCA_031376505.1 Acidobacteriota bacterium | reverse complement strand
TGGAAGAAGAGATTGGCGCCTTGGCGATCGATCGGGATGTAGCCGATCTCGTCGATGATCAGGAGCTTGGGCTGGGTCAGGATCTTGAGCCGCTCCTCAAGCCGATTCTCGTAGAGCGCCTTGCCGAGCGTCGTGATGAGTGCCGCCGCGGTCGTGAACATCACACGCAGCCCGAGGCGGCAGGCTTCGAGGCCCAGCGCCACGCTGAGATGCGTCTTGCCGACGCCCGGCGGGCCGAGCAAGAGGGCATTGGCGCCGTGCGCGACGAAGCGCATCGTCGCCAGCTCCTTGATCACCTTGGGGTCGATCGAGGGCTGCGCCTTCCAGTCGAACCCCTCGAGCGACTTCTGGAATGGGAAGCGCGCCATCTGGGTGCGCATGGTCTGGTGCTTCTCCTGCTTGGCGGCGACTTCCGTCGCGAGCACCGTCTGCAGGAAGGCGCTGTAGCTGACCTCCTGCTGCGCCGCCTGCTCCAGGAGCGTGGGCAGCGTCTGCGCGACGCGCGTCAGGCGGAGCTGCTGACAGTGGAGGCCGAGCTGTTCCAACTCGGCGGTCGGCGAGCTCGTGGGCGACACGGCCGCGCGCGTCATGCCCCCACCGCGGCGAACCGCTCATAGACGGCCAGATCCCGCGCGGCGACGTCGCCGCTCCGCGGATACCGCGGGTCGTACTGCGGCGGGGCCGCGGCGAGCGGCGTCCGGTCGACGCGCAGCAAGCCGGCGTAGTGCGCTGGGAGCATGACCACCTGGTGGCGGCCCAGCCGCGCATGCGTCGCCACCATCGTGGCACCGTGCCAGATCGTGAAGGCGCTCGCGTGCTCGCGCACGGTCACGTGCGCGCCCACGAGCGCCGCCGGCACGCTGTAGCGCGACCCGGCGATGCTGACCAGCGCATCCGTCGCGACGCGGCGCTCCCGGACGTCGGGCCACGTGTACGGCGGGCGCCCGTCGAGCGGGGTCAGCGCTTCCTCGGCGAAGCGCACGGCCGGGACCTCGTGCGTCGTGCCGTGCACGCGTTGGTCCGCGATCGTGAGCACCCACTCGACCAGCCACGCATTGAGGTGGGCCCACGAGTGGAAGCGCTTGCCGGCCAGCGCATTCCGCGCGACGTACTTCACGCCTGACTCCACCTTGCCCTTCGTCTGCGGGCGGTAGGGCGCGCACGCCCACGGCCGGAAGCCGTAGTAGCCCGCGAAGTCCGCGTAGGTCGGATGCCACTTCATCGTCTCGCGCGTGTGCTCCAGGACCATCGCGCGCGGATTGTCGACGACGACGGTGTCGGTGACGCCGCCGAAATGCTGGAAGGCCTGCTCATGGCCGGCGAGCCAGTCGCGGAGGCGCTGCCGCGGGAACGCGACCGCGAAGCACCGGCGGGAGTAGCCCAGCGTCATGACGAAGACCTGGGCGGGCACGCACGCCTCGCCGACCCAGACGCGGATCTGCCCGAAGTCCACCTGGGCCTGCGCGCCTGGCGCCGTCTCGAACCGGACGGTGGCCGCGCTCGGAAGCGCCGCCACCCGGAGCGGGCGGACCGCCCGCCGCACGATGATCGCGGAGCCGACGAAGCCCTGCGCCTGGAGCTCGCGGGTCAGCACCGCCGCATTGAAGCCGACTTCCGGCGCGCGACGGGCCAGCCACTCCCGATACGGATCGAGCCGCGACACGACGACCCGCCGCTGCCGGGGGCCGTACCCGCCGCGCGCCCGCCAGGTGCGCACCGTCTTCCGGTCGAGGCCGTACGACCGCGCGATCACGCTGACCGGCTCGCCGCGCGCCACGGCCTGC
>JANMDX010000133.1:0-3519 GCA_031376505.1 Acidobacteriota bacterium | reverse complement strand
GTCTTCGGGCTGAGTTGGGCCTGGGACGGGTCGATCCTCTTTGCGCAGGAACAGGGCTCACGAGGAGTCCTGCGCGTCTCGGCCGACGGAGGAACGCCCGCAGTGGTCATCGATGTGAAGGGACGCGAAGAAGCACACGGCCCCCAACTGTTGCCTGACGGACAGCACATCCTGTTCACGCTCGCGACCGGCACCGGCGCCGGTCGCTGGTACAGCGCCGATATCGTGGTGCAGTCGCTCACGTCCGGCGAGCGAAAGACGCTCGTCCGTGGTGGAACCGATGGCCGCTATCTCCCCACGGGTCATCTCGTGTACGGCCTCGACGGGTCCCTGCTCGCGGTGCCCTTCGATCCGAAGCGGCTCGAAATAACGGGTGGCCCCGTGCCGATGGTTGAAGGCGTGCGATCGAGTGGGGCGTTGTCGGGCTCGATGCAGTTCAGCGTCTCCAACACCGGGTCGCTGGTCTACATACCCGGGAGGGTGGGGACCGTGTTGGATCAGCGGGATCTTGCGCTCGTCGATCGGAAGGGCACCGTCGAGCGGTTGAAGCTGCCGGCGGACGCATATGCGACCCCCCGCATGTCCCCGGACGGCACGCGTCTGGCCGTGGGTCTCGACGACGGCAAGATCAGTGACGTGTGGGTTTCCGAGGTGTCCGGCGCCAGCGCCATGCGACGGCTCACCATTGGTGGCCACAATCGGCTGCCGATCTGGTCCCCAGACTCCAGGCGAGTCGCCTTTCAGTCGGACCGCCAAGGCGATGTGGGCATCTTCTGGCAACCGGCCGACGGCAGCGGCTCCGCCGAACGATTGACAAAACCCGAACCGGGCACGTCGCATTCGCCCGAGTCCTGGTCCCCGGACGGCACCCACATCATCTTCAGCGCGACGACCGGTTCGAACGTGGTGCTGTGGACGCTCTCGCTCCCCGACAAGAACGTCGCACGCTTTGGCGGCGTCCAGTCGTCCGAACCCACCAATGCCGTGTTTTCCCGCGATGGACGTTGGGTGGCGTATTCGTCGAGTGAAGGAGGCCGCCGCATCTTCGTGCAGCCCTTTCCGACGACCGGCGCCAAGTACGACGTTTCGGGCTCGGGCGGCACGGCCTACTATCCGGCCTGGTCGGCTGACGGCAAGGAGCTGCTGTGGTCCGGAGGTGGCGGGTTCACTATTGTGAGTGTGGCGACACAGCCGGGTCTGACGTTTGGCAATCCCGTTGTCGTGAAACACCCGCTCGGAATCACCGGCCCGTCGGTGTCGAGAACCGTCGACGTGACGGCAGGTGGCAAGTTCCTTGGGATGATCGCGCCCGAATCGACGCAGACCGCCGCGCCCGTTCCTCCCAGGTTCGAGGTCGTGCTCAACTGGTTCGAGGAGTTGAAGGCGCGGGTGCCGGTGAAGTAGCCTGTCGTTGGCATGAGCGCCGATCAGCCGGCCATTCCTGTGCGATTCGGACGTTTCACGTTCGAACGCGCGACGCGCCAGTTGATCTGCGACGAGGCGCCGGTGCACCTGACGCCCAAGGCGTTCGAACTCCTGTCGCTGCTGATCGGCGAGGCCCCGCGCGTCGTCCGCAAGGAGGAACTGCACCGCCACATCTGGCCAGCCAGTTTCGTGTCCGACGCGTCGTTGCTCGGCCTGATCAAGGAAATACGTCACGCGTTGGGCGACGACGGGGAGGGCGCGCTGATCCGCACGGCCCATCGCGTCGGCTACGCGTTCGCGGCGCCGCTGGAGCGGGTCATTGTGCCGCCGCCTCGCTCGGGAGCCTGGGTGATGGCCGGATCGGTGTTGGTGCCGCTCCACGAGGGCGAGAACCTGATCGGTCGCGACGTCGCGTGCACGGTGTGCGTGGATCTGCCGAACATCTCCCGCCGCCACGCACGGATCGTGGTGACCGGCCGCGACGCCACCATCGAAGACCTCGGCAGCACCAACGGATCGGTGATCGGCGAGCAGAAGGTCGCGCGGCCGACCGCGCTGCGCGACGGCGATCGGATTCGGATTGGCGACGCGGTGCTGACCTTCCACGTGTCGTTGAACGTCGCGCCGAAGGCGACGCTCCCGTTGGGCGCGCCGGACCCGTAGCACCGCCGCTGGGGCCTGCCTCCCCCGAATCTCCCTCGAATCTCTCCCATGCCGCCCCTGACTTGACCTATGGGTCGGGGGTACTATCCGCCTGTTCGATTCAGCGGCCCTTTCGCGAGGGTCGCCGGCCAGGAGGCCCCCAATGCGTCGACGCATCGTCATGCCCGCAACGTTTCTGCTCTCGCTTCTACTCACTCAGACGCCCGCCTCAACCCAAGGTGGCGCCGGGTTGGTCCAGGTCACGCCTCTCGGCAGCCACGCCGGCGAGCTGTGCTTTTTCGATCGCGCGATCGTGTTTGAAGACCCGAAAGGGATCAGGATCCTGTACGACCCCGGACGGACGGTTGACGAATCCGATTCGCGGCTCGGGACCATCGACGTGGTACTGCTCTCCCACGTCCACAGCGATCATCTTGGAGACGTGCGATCAAGGAGCGGAGGCGGGACGTGCGCGGCTCCGGTCTTCGGCGCCGCCAACACGAGCTCCAACACGGCCACCGTGGCCGCCGCCAAACGCGCCGCCGTCATTCTGCCGAGAGAAGCCGCGACGATGGTGGGTAACAGGATTCGCGACGTCAGCGGAACCCCGACCCCGGCGTGCCCGACTTCCGGACCCGACAACGAGACCATCGTGCCCGCTCCGGCCACCTGCACCGCCGGACTGAGCCCGGGCGCGGGCGGCCGCCTCGTCACCCGATCCGGGGCAGGATCCGTGCGGATCGTGGCCGTGCCTGCGGCGCACGGCAACGACATGCCGACCCAGTATGTGGACGCGCCGGGATTGCCCGCCGGAGTCGGGGCTTCGGCAGGACCGGCGGTCGGCTTTGTCATCATCTTCTCGAACGGCCTTCGCGCCTACCTCACCGGTGACACCGGTGTGACCGCCGAGATGGACATGATCGGACGCCTCTATCGTCCCTCGCTGGTGGTCGTCAACATCGCCGACCCGGCCGTCATGGGACCGGACCAGGCGGCGTTCGCGGTGCAACAGTACATCCGGCCGCAGACCGTGTTGCTGACCCACGTCAACGAACAGGCGACCAACGGCGGCCGTGTGATTTCGGGCACGCGCGCGGATCGCTTCGCTGCTCAGATAAGCGGATCCGCTAACGTCGTCTTTGCGGTGAGCGAGGTCACGCGCAGCTTCGACGCCGAGGGACGGTGCGTCGGCTGTCGCTGATGAGCCATGACAAGGTGCCTCACCCGAGGCACCCTGTTTTTATTTGACCGCGAAGCAATAGAACAATCCCGCGCCGCCGGTGGCGACGAGATTGTCCTGGCTGCACCCTTTGCTCGGATGCGTCGAGTTCCACGAGCTGTTGCCGCCGCCCTGCTTGTCATGGTGTCCGACCTGCGCTGACCCCGCGCTGTTGCTCGTCCAGTTGTTGCAGGTGTGATCCGCCGCGTCGGTGTAGGCGCGGCCGTCGCCGG
>JANMDX010000094.1:0-5542 GCA_031376505.1 Acidobacteriota bacterium | reverse complement strand
CGGGCTGTTGCCGATGATGCCTGCAAATTTGTGATATCGCGCCTGCAGGTTCTGCTTCAGCGTGAGATTCTCGGCGACGAGCCGGCGGCGCTCCACCGCATTGTTCAGCACGACCAGCACTTCGTCGTTCTTGAACGGCTTGGTGATGTAGTCGAAGGCGCCTTTTCGCATGGCGCTCACTGCGGTCTCCATCGACGCAAAAGCCGTGATCATGATGACCGGCAGTTCGTCGTCGAAGGTACGCAGGGCGTCGAGCACCTGCAGGCCGTCCATCTCGGGCATCATCACGTCGGTGATGACGGCATCGAACGGCACCGAGCGGGCCAGCTCCAGTCCCGCGCGGCCCGACGCGGCCAGGCGCACCTGATAGCCTTCGCGCACGAGCAGCGTCTCGAGAATGTCGCGCATGATCTCTTCGTCGTCGATGACGAGAATCGAGCCTTGGCGTCGCATGTCGGCTGCGCTTTCCCGGGCTACAGGCCCGTTCCCTGCTGACGAGACTGGCCCGGCTGCTCGGCTCGCGCTCCGGCAAACGAGAGGATGAACCGGGTGCCCTGGCCCTCGGCGCTCTCACACTGGATCCGACCGCCGTGCTCCTGCACGATGCCGTAGGAAATCGACAGGCCAAGGCCGGTGCCCTGCCCGATGCCCTTCGTCGTGAAGAACGGGTCGTAGATTCGCGACAAGTGGTCCGGTGACACGCCCATGCCGGTGTCGCGCACCTCCGCAATGGCCTGGTCACCGTCGAGGCGGGTCACGATCGTGAGCCAGCCTCCGCTCGCCATGGCGTCGCGGGCGTTGAGGAACAGGTTGAGAAACACCTGCTGCAACTTGAACTCGTAGCCCGACACCAGCACCGGCCGGTCGGCAAGCTCGCGGCGCACGCGCACGCGGCCTTTGTCGAACTGGTGCTCGAGTAACGCGAGCACGTCGGTGGCCACGGTGTTGAGGTCGACGACCGCGCGGTCGCCGTCCTCGGCGCCCGAGGGGCGCGACAGGTTGAGCAGACCGTTCACGATGCGGGCCGCGCGGAACGTCTGGCGTTCGATCTTCTCGAGCACCTTGGTCCGCGGGTCGTCTGGGTCGGCCTGTTCGAGCAGCATCTGGGTATAGCTCGAGATGCCGGTCAACGGCGTGTTCACCTCGTGCGCCACGCCGGCCGCGAGCAGCCCCAACGAGGCCATGCGTTCGGATACGCGCAGCTGCTCCTCGAGGTGCGCCCGCGCGGTGACGTCCTCGAACATCACGATCGTGCCGGCCCATTCGCGGCCCGGCAGCGGCAGGAGGGGCACCGTGGTGATGTTGACGAGCAGCCGTGTGCCACTCTGCGGACCGCGAGCGTCAAGCGGCACGCGGTACTCGGTGCCGCCAGCAAGCGAGGTCGCCCGAGCCGCCTGCACGGCGGCCACGACCGCCGCATCGAAGAGCACGTCGAGCCCACGCCCAACCGCTTCGCCCCGGCGCAGGCCGTGGATCCGTTCGAGCGCGTGATTCCAGTGCACCACCGCACCGTCGCCGCCAATCACGAGCAGCCCGTCGTCAAGCGATTCCAGGATGTGTTCGTTGAACGCCCGGAGGCGATCGAACTCCGCGGCCTTGAGGTGCAGTTCCCGATAGAGCCTGGCGTTTTCGATCGAGGTGGCTACCTGTCCTGCCATCGCGGTCAGCAGCACGACATCTTCCGTGGTGAGCGGTTCGCCGTTGTCGCGCCGGCCCAACGCGATCACGGCGATCGAGGCTCCCTTCGACACACAGGGCACGAAATAGAACAGTCCGGTGTCACGCCAGAACTCGACCTCTTCGGCCGGATAGCGGGCGGCGGCCATGGGGTCGTCGAGCCGCACGACGTGACCCTCAGCCAGACGCCCGGCAACGGCCGAACCACGGGCAATGGCGGGCGGCTGCCGATCGAAGCCGTCCTGCCGGATCGCCTCGAAGGCACCGTATCCCGTGCCCGACATAAGGCAGAGACGATCGACGACGAGCGTATCTTTCACGCGCGACAACAGACGCTCGGCCAGGCGGTCGAGGTCGAGGTCGGTGTTGAGTTCGCGCGCGAAGCCCACGAGCGCGCGTCGATAGTCGTAGCGGTCGCGGTAGAACACGCGGTCGATGGCGCTCTGCACGGCGTCTTTCACCGGCTTGGCAAGCAGCAGCACCACCACGGTGGCCAAGGTGGCAATGACCCATCGATGGTCGTCTTCGGTGGAGACGAAGTAGCCGCCGGTGGCGCGCACGATCACCGCGTAGATGGACGCAATCGCGCTCAGGGCCGCCGTATAGACGAGCAGCCGCTTCAGGATGATCTCGACGTCCATCAGCCGGTAGCGCACGATGGCCGACGCAAACGCCAGCGGCATCAAACCGAGCGGCACGGCGGTGAGCTCCATCGCCAGCGACGGCGTGGCGCCGAAGGTAAACGGCACCGCATACGCGATGATGAAGGGCCCCGCGCCAATGGCCGTGCCCCATACGATCCAGCGCAGCTGACGCAGCGCCGTGGTGGACCGCGCGCGACGCAGCGCGCGCGCCAAGATGCCCAGGCCGCACAACAGGTAGGCCGCCAGGTACAGGGGCTCGACGCGGTCGAGCAGCGCGATCGTGCCGATAAGACCAGCGGGGTCGTCCGAGGCGCGCGCCAGGGCAACCACGCGAACGGCACCGATCAATACTGGCGGGAGGTACAGGAAAGGCCAGCGGGACCCTGCCAGAGCGGCCAGTAGGCGATCCCGTGGGCGCTCGGGGAAGACCAGCGTGAAGTGGACAAAGAGCGGCGGTAGCAGGAGCGTCGCCACCTGGTCGGCCCAGTAGAACACCCAGTCGACGCGGTCGAGGCGTCCCGAGAACGAGAACGTGAACACGCCGAAGAAGGCTACCGAGAGCCAGAAGAAGTGCAGCGTAGCCTGGTCGTTGGGCCGGCGGGCTCGCACCGTGACTCCCACAAGTAGCGAGAAGATGCCCACGGCAGCCAGCACGTAATAGAGGCTGCGCACGCCGCGCGGGATTGGCGCCAGGCCCACCTGAGCCACATGGCGATCGCCCAACGTCAGCATCGTGTAGGTGTGGCGGGCGCCGCGCGCCGCCGATTGCTGCACCGCGTAGACATCCTCGCGTGCTTCGACCGGTTGGCCATCAACGGCCAGCAACACGTCGCCGGGACGGATGCCGGCTGTGCCGGCCGGCGATCGCGGATCGACTTCGGCGGCGACCACTCCAGTGGACCGCTGCACCCAGAGCACACCATCCTCGACGTCGTCTTGTGTCGCTCGCTGCGCGACATTCGCCAGCCCGGCCAGCAGCAGCATCGTCGCCACACCAATGGGAAGCATGGTGCGCGCGCGATGCCTCCATTCAGAGGCCGGACCTAGCTGTGCAGATGCGTGAAACTGGGGCATTTGAGCGGCTGACGCCGCGATCGGCTGCAAAGCACATACCATGATCCGGAAAATAGGACCAGCGGTAAGCCAAAACAAGTCAACAATTTAGAGAGCTTGGTGGCAACAGGAGCACGCGAATTCCAAGTGGTTGGACCCCCGCACCAATTAACGGAAGGCCTGGCCGTCTCCCCGAGGACAACCTCTCAAAATCGAATCTGCAGCCCGCCGATCACGCGCGTCGGAGCTCTAACGACCAGCAGCTCGTCGTAGATCGACCGGTCTTCGACCGAGGCGCGGAACAAGCTGCGAACACCCAGCAGCATTTCCCAATCGCCCTTCATACCGCTCAGAAACGGCAGGCCCTGGCGCAGCTGCAGGTCGAAGCGCCCGTCGGCGGCCTGCAGCGCGATCGGATCGCCAGCAAATCCAGAATTGAGCCGGTAGAGCACGAAGAACCTGGTCGAGGTCTGTGGCGCGGTCGCCTCGAGCGACGCCGTGACGTCGTGCAGCCGTTCGTTTGGTTGCCGCAGCGCGCGGGGCGCCTGAGCCACGAGCGCGGCTCGGTCCGCTCCTGACGAGGCTTCCCAGCGCGTCGACACCAGCGTGTAGTCGATACGCCCGTGCACATACGGCGACAGGTTGTGCGCCACGCCCACCGCCCAGCCCTGCATCGCGGCGTCGCCCGCCGAGGCCACGCCGTAGTGTCCGCCGGCAACGATGAGCCGAGCCGGGTCGGCTGGACCGAATACGGTAACGAGCTGCTCGTCGACGCGCTGCCGGAACGCCCGCACGCCGATCGCGAGCCGCGAGAACTGACGGGTCGCGCCCAGCTCATAGTTCTGCACGCGCTCGGTCGAGAATCGGTTCAGGCCAAGCGGCGAGAACGTGCGCTGGGGAGGCACCCATTGCGCGTCGGCCGGGGGCACGAATTCTTCTGCGCCAGGCGCGACCTGCTGCATCGAGGCTTTCGCATGCAGACGCAGCGACGCCACCGGCGCGAACGACACGCGAATCGACGGGCTCGCCAGGCCGTAGCCGTCGAGGTAGTCGAAGTGCTCGTAGCGGGCGCCGTACCCGATCGTCCAGCGGGGCGTGAGATCGATCTCGTGCGCCGCCGACAGCGAAGCGACCTTTCGGTGCCCATCGGGCACGGCCTGCAGGGCTGCAAAGTTGCCGCCCTGATACCGCTGCAGGCTGTAGGTGAGACCGGCCGTAACCCGGCTGCGGGCCGAGGCGCGAGTCAGGTACTCGCCCGCCATCGTCCAAGACGTGACGTCGCCGCTGTTCATCGCGGCGCGTGCTGACCAGTCCGCATGGGCACCCACGGGCGCGCCAACCGAGAAAAACGCCACGCCCGACGGCCGTCCGAAGTCGACGACCTCGCCGGCGTCATCGTAGGCGGTGGCGGTCAACAGGTTGACCTGACCGTAGATCGGCAAATCGGCGATCGTGGAGGTGGCAAAGCGTGCCGAGGTCTCGACCGCGCGGCCGATGAAACGCAGCGAGTCCTCGAGGAACCAGTTGTCGTCAGGCTCAAAGCCGACCGCGGTCGTCTGGGCGTCTTTGAGTACGCCGCGCGTCAGACGCCGCAGTTTCCACGCCAGCGGGCTGTCGTTGCGAGGCGCGGCCTCGTCGGCGGTAGCGGCGTCGACGCCGGCCAGCGCGACGTCCGGGGCTGAAACATCGACGCGCTTCAGCGTGAACGACGACGGCGCCCGGCTCGCGGGACGAACGTTGATGAGGGTGCTCCGCGTGCCCGCAAAGCCCTCGCGGTGCGCGCGCACCACGTAGGGTCCAGGCGGCAGCTCGGTAAGACGATATTGCCCGGCGGCATCGGTCACGGCAAACGCCGTGGCCCCGCCCAGCGCCGACACCACTGCCCCGTCGATCGGCGTGCCCGCTTCGTCAAGCACCGCGCCGTAGATCGACCCCGCCGTCACCTCCGCAACGCGCACGACCTTCGAGTCGGACGTACCCGCAGGCAGAGCCTGCGCCTGCACGGTGCGGACACCGGGAAGAACCAAGCCGATAACGGCCGCCGAAAGGAGCCAGACGCGGGTGGCGATCATGGGGAGCTCCAGACACTACTCGGCCCGCTTCGCGCGGCGCAACGCGAAGCGGGCTTCCGAACCGCGCGCGCTATCCCTTCACATTGAAGGGCACGT
>JANMDX010000075.1:0-2504 GCA_031376505.1 Acidobacteriota bacterium | reverse complement strand
GGATTACAGACGAGGTTCACGGCCCTTGAGACGTGGGCGGCGCACGACTGGAGCCAAGGTGTGCTCATCCCCAGGCTCTCGACCCACGATCGGCTCATCGTGCGCACGCGCAACAGCACCTACGAACTCATCGTCACGGTGCCGCACCTGTCAACCGTGCTCGTCCGTGGCGGGACGTTCTTTCCCTCCTTCACCCCGGCCCAACTGGCCGGCAGCTCGATGGGAGGCGGACTGCTCAAGCTCCACGGCGTCTACGAAGGATTCCAGATGGAGCTGTTGACCGAGGACCTCCCGATCATCACGACGCGTGTGCGCGCGGTCTCAGTGCTCCCCGTTCGCGACGGGACGATCATGTAGAGACGCGCCCAGAAGGCCGGGGACTAGACACCAATCCGTCCGGGCCACCCGCGCGCGCGTGCGCGCCGCTCGGGTCTCAGCCGGCGAGCGGTGCGATCTGATACCGGCTCACGACGGCGGTGATGTTGTCTTTTCCGCCGTGACTGTTTGCAAGTTCGACGAGTCGCTGGCACGCGGCCTCTGCCGTCGGGGCGGCCGCGAGTGCGTCGGCAATGACGGCCTCAGCCACCATCTCCGTCAGCCCGTCGGTGCACAGCAGCACCTGGTCCCCGTCCTCGAGGCTGATGAAGCGCAGCTCCACGTCGATGGGTTTCCCCTTCGTGCCGAGCACGCCGGCCAGCACGTGTCGCATGGGATGGTGGGCCATCTCCTCTGCGGAGATCGCGCCCTGGTCGAGCAGCGACTGCACGATGGTCTGATCCCGCGTCAGGCGCTCCAGGTGCCCCTTCCGGAGCAGGTACGCGCGGGAATCGCCAACGTGCGCCACCAGCAGGTCCGCCTGGAAGTTGACCGCAAGCGTCATCGTGGTGCCCATCCCGGTGAGCGTCGGATCCAGGCGGACGGCCTCCTCCAGTGCTTGCTTCATCTTCTCGAAGCGCGCGGTCATGCGCGTCAGCACGTCCTGCGCGTTCTGCGTGTCGAGCCGCAGAATCAGATTGGGCGTGCGCAGCACGATATCCACGAAGGTCGCAATCACGGTGCGGCTCGCCACCGCCCCGCCCACGGCACCGCCCATGCCGTCGGCGACAATCTGCACCGTGACGCTGTTGATGACTGATGCGGGGAACGCGTCGGCGGGCATGTTCGTCTGCACCGTGCGCCATGTGCGATCGATCTGCGCCACAAGGAAATGATCCTCGTTGCCGGCCCGCCTGAGCCCGCGGTCGGACAACCCACTCGCGTCGACGCGGACCGTAACCTCCTGGTCAGACGGCGCCGCCGGATCCGTGCTGGCGGCCCGTGCGGTGAGCGATACGTCGCGGTGGTCCTCGGCCATGGCCCTTGCGGGACTATAGCTGAAACACCAGGAAGGTACCGCGGAGATTGGCGTTGCTCGCGGGCTTGGTCATGGTGGCACGGTGCCCAAAGGCGTACACGAACTTCGGGTTCGCGACGAAGCACGCCGCCCGCCAACCGCTGAAGCGCCCGAGGGCGTGGCCCATATCGGCGTAGAGCGCGAGCAGCTCCTCTTCGCCGTGCTCCCCACCGATGCGCACGCCGTACGGCGGGTTGAAGCAGAAGACCCCCGGCCGCATCTGGCGCACCGCCGGCAGCAGGCGCTCGATGTCGTCTGGCGTCAGCCCTCGTACGTCTTGCTGCGCGATCACGATGGACTGGTCGTACGCGGCACCGGTCAGACCCGCAGCGCGCAGGTTGCCCACCATCGCCGGAAGGCACTCGACGTCGGCGTCGAGCGCGACGACGTGGGCCACGGTTCCTGGGAACAGGTCGGGCGTGTCGCTCGGCAGCCCCCTGAACGCGGCGAGTCGGCGCAGCGGAAGATCCGCCGGGCGACGAATGGCCGCGCCCACCGCGAGGCCAGCCGCCTCGATCGGAATCGTGGCGCTGCCGGCCATCGGATCGACGAGCGGCTCGGTGCGCGCGTCCCAGCGCGACAGCATGATCAACTGCGCCGCGAGCGTCTCGCGCAGCGGCGCGAGCCCGGCGGCCACGCGCGCGCCACGCCGGTGACGCCCGCCGCCGCCCACGTCGATACCCACTACCGTCCGTCGGGCGTGAGGCGGGCCCGCACGGCGCGCGACAAACACAACCTCCGGCGCGTCGCCATCGACGTCGGAGGCCACGCCGCGTGACGCCAGCGCCTCGACCAGCGCGTTCTTGACCACGCCGCGCAGCTGGAGCGGCGACGCTTCGAAGTCGGAGGCTGAACCGACCTCGACCGAGAAGCGCAGGCGCGTGCCGTCGGGGAGCCGGTCGTCCGCCGACAGCGCCGGCAGCAGGTCGGCAAAGAGCGGCTCGAGGCGCACGGCCGGACTGGCACACAGGTCCCAGGAGATGCGCGACGACGTGCGGTGATAGCACGCCGCGACCCACGCCACGCGCGCGTCGAAGGCGTAGAGCAGGGTCTCTTCCCCCTCGCGCTTCGGCGGGGCCAGGCGCACGTCGAACGGCGAGCGCATCACGAG
>JANMDX010000050.1:0-17110 GCA_031376505.1 Acidobacteriota bacterium | reverse complement strand
AGGCTCCGCAGCACGTCGCGCACGAGCGAGCTCTTGCCGTAGCGGCGCGGCGAGATGAGGAACACCTTCTGGCCGGCCGCCAGGTCGCGCCGCAGCCGGTCGCGCTCGGCCTCGCGGTCCGCGAAGGCGTCGGAGGTGACGATTTCGCCGTAGACGAAGGGATTGGTTACAGCCGCCATTACGGCATTATACGTAATGGTTACGTAGGTTCACGTAATCATTCGCGCGGCCAGGCGCGGCAGTGCCGCTCAGCCGGGGGGCAGATACCACCACGCCGCCAGCAGCACCGTGCCCACGAGGCATGCCAGCACCGGCAGGCCCCAGAGAGACATTGGGCGGTCGATTTCTGCCTGGTCCGGCAGGCCCGGAAGATAGAGCACCGGCACCCGGTTGCCGACGACCACGACGGTGCGGCTCGTGCCGATGGTGGTACGGAAACGGATGGGCGTTCCCGTGGTCGCGTCCTGCACTTCAACGACCGAGAAATGCGCCGGCGTGGTGCCCGTCCTGATCCCGCCACTGACGCTCGGCGTGCTGGACCCCACGAACTCGTCGACGATGGTACCCGTGCCGCGCAGTCCGCTGCGAAGCAGGCGCACGCGCTGCACGAACACTCCCAGGCCAACGAGCCATGCCAGCACGCCTGGGCCCGCGATGACGAGCGAGAACAGCAGGCGCTTCACGGCGCACTACTTCTCGGTCTTCGCCCGCGCGCAGACTGCGACGTCGAGGTAGAACGCGGCGGCGCTTCGCTCGCGCTCCACCGCCGCGCGCACCGCGGTTGCCGTGTTCGCCACGCCGGCCATGGCCTTGTCGGCCACGACCTGCAGGTGCAGCACGTTCGGACGCATCAGGGTGTAGCGCAGGAAGGTCCACTTGCCGGTGGGGCCGTGCTCGTCACGCTCGCGTACGTTCATGAGGGTGGTGCCCTGCAGCACCGACGCATACGCCTCGTAGCGATCCGGCGGGTCGCCGTCTTCCTTCCAAACGGCGTCGTACAGGCGGGCACGGCTGCTACGTGTGAGCGTAAGCGTCACGGGCCCTTCGTCGGCATCCCCGTCAAGCGGCAGGCACCGCCAGGTGCCGAGCACCGCGGGATTGAGGTCGATGAGCGGCTCGGTGTCGAGCGGGTAGTCCGATTCATAGCACCCCGCCGCTGCCACCGCCAACGAGAGCGCGACGACGCGATACCGCCAGTTGGTCCACATGTCTGGCATTGTAGTCACGACTTCAGCAGGGCTTGGGCCCTTCGCGTATGCCCGGCGGCGCGTCCTTGGCACTTCGGCAGCGCCGAGCGCTCCACACCGAGTCCGAATGTGGTCCGCAGATATGTACCCAGAATATTGCCCGCAAACGCGCACGGCAGCCACAGCCACCCGTGCAGGCTGGCTGACGCGATACCGCTGAAATACGCCCCGATGTCAGCCGGAGGCGACGCGGACGCCGTAGCCAAGCATCAGGCCGCCCACGACCGCTGCAGCGAACGAACGCGCGGGAATGCGCCACGCCGGTGCGAAGCGGCCGGCCAGCAGCGAAGCCAGGCGCGCCGAGCATGATGCCAAGGTTTATCACCGACGTGACGTCGCTAAACACGCTGGCGCGTAGCGCCGTCACCTGGTCCATGGCCAGGTCTCGACCGGAACGCCAACGGCGAGGGCGGCTTTGGCGCCCCACAAGGCGAATGCCGAGGTGACCCCCCACGGCCGCCCAGCAATCAGCAGCGTCGCGAGATCGACGACGGTCAGGCCGACTGCCCCGGCCACGAGCGTCCACGGTCCGCGCAGCCAGCGCGACTGGCGGTCCGGCAGCCTGCTGTCACGTGGCCGGATAGGCGGGCAGCGATCCCCAGAACGTCGAGTGAGCTGTCGCCACGACCGAGCCCGGGACAAACGCGAGCAGCGTGACGACCATCCGAGTACTGCCGCTGCCAACGATGAATACCCGCCACGCCGTGGTGAAGCCGAAGGCCGCGTGGTACAGCACAACCCCCGCCATCGCGCCTACGACCAACAAAGCGCTGATTCTCCATCCGTATGACGAGTGGAGCAGCCACGCGGCCCATGCGAGACACACACCAGCAATGACCGCGCCTGGCGGCACGACGTCTGGCTTCGTGCGAGGCACGGAACCGGCAAACGAAGGCACGACCGGGACCATCTGGACATCCTGGCCCGCGGCCGCGCCGCCGTCAAGCCAGGTCCGTTGTGTTGTTGTCGCACGTTCGTCTCGGCCGTGTCACGCGACCTTCCTACCATCCAACGTGCCTGTCCGTTTCAAGGAGTGCCAGCTGTGACCATGAAGAACTATTGGACCCGCCTGATCGCGCGATGCGTCGCCGCGTGCGTACTTGTGGGGATCTCGTCGCTCGCCACGCCTGAGCTTGCGCGTGCGCAATCCACGTTTGCCACGGTCGGTGGCAGTGTTGCGGACCCGAGTGGCGGTGTGGTGCCGGGCGCCACCGTAACCCTGGTGAACCTCAACACCCAGGCCACCCGCACGGTCGTGACCGATGGAACTGGTGCCTACGTCGTTGCCAATCTGGATCCTGGGCCGTACAAGGTGACCGCCGAACTCTCGGGATTCTCGGACGTCACCCGCCAGCTCGACCTGCTGGCCCGGCAGAACGTACGCGTGGACCTTGCGCTCGCGGTGGCCGGCGCGGCGGAGGTCGTCGAGGTGCGCGCGTCCAACCCTGTGATCGAAACCGAACGCGCCACCATCGACAATTCGAAGTCGGGCGAAGAGATCAACCGTCTGGCACTGAACTTCCGTGCCACGGCCAACACCAGTCCGCTGGTGGTGGCCACACTGGCCCAGGGCGTGCAGCAGGACCGCAATGGCTCGATCTCGGTGGCCGGCAACCTGCCGTTCCAGACGTCGTTCTCGATTGACGGCATCTCGTCGCAGCTGACGCGCAACGGCGGCGCGTCGCGCGACATGTTTCCCTCGGTTGAGTCGATGGACGAATTCAAGGTGAGTTCGGCCAACAACAGCGCCGAGTTCATGCAGGTCACCGATGTGACCACCACGACCAAGAGCGGCACGAACAGCTTCCGCGGTTCGGGGTTCTGGTTCTTCCAGGATGCGGCGCTCAACTCCGTGGACCGCTTCGCGCCAAAAAATTCCGGGGGCAAGGCGATCAAGCCCGACGTTCAGGCCAACTCGTTTGGCGGGTCGCTCGGCGGTCCGATCTTCCGCAACCGCACGTTCTTCTTCGGCGCCTACGAAGGCGTGCGCCGGCCAAATGAACTCACCCTCACGCAGGTGGTGCCGCCCGACGCCTATCGTCGCGGCGATCTGTCGTCGGTGAGCCGGGCGATCATCAATCCGTTCACGGGTCAGCCGTTTCCCAACAACCAGATCCCGATCAATCCCGTGTCTGCCCGGGCGCTCGAGACGTTCTACGAGCGCCAGAATCAGGCGACGGGCGCGGCCATCGGCGCGCCGAACTACGTGACCAACGCCCCCGGCGACTTCGGGGTGAACGGGTTTGACGGGCGCCTCGACCACTCCTTCTCTGGATCGCAGAAGGTGTTTGGCCGCTTCACCTTCAAGAACATCGACACGTCGGGCCTCGGGATCAACAACACGGCGAGCACGTGGAACACAAAGCAGGGCGCTCGCAGCCGCAGCACTAAAGTCCGGCAGGGCGCCGGCGCACACAACTGGGTGCTGTCGTCGTCCTGGCTTAATGAGCTGCGCGCGGGCTTCAACTACAACCTGGATGGCGACAACTATGAGAACTCAGGAAAGGGCGCCGAACTGGTCGGGGCGCTTGGCCTCGTAGGGTTGCCCTCGTCGCCCACGTCCGGCGGCTTTCCTTCGTTCGAGTTCGGCGACGGCAGCTTCATTTCGACCGGCGGCGACAAACCTCGTAACGTTCTGAGCAAAGTCATCCAGTTCAACGACAACCTCACCTACGTCCGCAGCCGCCACACCTTCAAGGCAGGCGTCGACGTGCAGTACGTCGAGTACAAGGACCAGATTACGTTCTTCTCGGGCGAGGAGTTCGGCCGCTACCAGTTCACCGGCGCCTACAGCGGCAACGCGTTTGCCGACTTCCTGCTCGGCGTTCCGCAGTTCACCGGGTACTCCATCAACACGCCCGATGCCAACCCCTACGCGACGCACTTTGCCGGCTACATCCAGGACGACTGGAAGCCCAACGACAAGCTGACCGTCAATCTTGGCTTGCGCTACGACCTGCGAAGCCCGATGAAGGACCGCAGCAACCAGATGGGCAACTTCGACCGCGAGTTCCCCGGTGGTCGCGTCATCGTGGCCAACGAGGGCGTGCTCGCGAAGGTGCCGGCGCTCGTCAGGAACTCGGTGCCGAACACCCCGTTTGTGACCGCCGCGCAGGCGGGCCTGCCCGAGTCGTTGCGCTTCGCCGACAAGAACAACATCAACCCCAGGCTGAGCCTGGCCTATAGGCCGTTCAGCGATGGCCGTACGGTGGTGCGCGGCGGCATCGGCATCTACACCGTGCCGCTCTACGGCGCCGTGAACTACTCGATGGTCGCCACTGTCACCGCCGTGTCGGCGGCGTTCTCGAATCCCACGCCGGCGCCGGCCTTCGTCTTTCCGAACATCTCGTCCGCGGCTACGGCCCAGGGGGCGCTGCCGCCCGGGTCGCTCGACTTCCGGCGCGCCAACCAGACCGACCTGCGGGACCCGCGCGTGACGCAGTGGACCTTCAGCATCGACCGCGACCTCGGGTGGAACACCGGCCTGCGCATGAGCTACGTCGGGTCCAAGACCGTCGATCTCGTGTGGAGCCCGGACCTGAACCAGGTGCAGCCCAATACCGCGGGCTACGCCGCGGTCCGCAGCACCCGGCCCTTCCCCGACTGGAACGTGGTCACCACACGTGACAACAACGCGCAGTCTCAGTACAACGCGCTCGGTGTCGAACTCACGCGGCGGCTCTCGCGCGGCCTGGCATTCAATGCCTCTTACACCCTCGCCAAGAACATCGCCGACCACGGCGGCGCCGTCCCGGGCAACTTCACAGGCGAAAACGGCGCCACGACGGTGAACCTTTTCCGCGGCGAGTCCGACCGGGGCAACGAGCCGTTCACGCGGCGGCACCGCTTCGTGAGCACGTTCTTCGCGCAGGTGCCGATTGGCCGGGGCCGGGCCATCGGCAAGGACATGAACCGCGCGCTGGACCTGCTCGTCGGCGGGTGGGACGTCACCGGCATCGGGCTGCTCCAATCAGGCCCCTATCTGACGCCGTTCTTCTCGAATGCCGACCCGTCGGGCACCGGCACGACCGTGCGCGGGTTTACCGCCACACAGCGGCCCGACTGTGTCGGTAACGGCACGCTGTCGGACCCGACGGCAGATCGGTACTACGACGTCGCCGCGTTTGTCCGGCCGGCCAACAACATCGGCCGCTTCGGAAACTGCGGCGTGGGCATTCTCGAAGGACCCGGCACGCGCACGTTCTCACTCACGGTCGGCAAGAACATCCCGGTGGCGGGTGCGTCGCGAATGCGCTTTGAGGCCAGCTTCGCGAATCTCTTCGACCTCGAGAACTTCGACATTCCCAGCAACATGAACATCACGTCGCCGGCGTTTGGACGGGTGACCCGTACCCAGCCGGTCGATCAGGCTGGACCGCGCACCATCCAGCTGTCGCTGCGCTACAGCTTCTAGCGGCCCCTCTACCGTGTCTCGGCAGGGGGTGACCGTGAACCAACTGGAAGCGGCACCATCGTGGCGGGCCTCGGCGAGCCTCGAGGCCCGGGCCGAGTGGTTCTGGCACGCCGTCACCATCGTCTCGTTGCTGGTCGGCTACGCCGGGTACTACGTGTGCCGCTCGAATCTCTCGGTGGCCGCGTCGCTCATCGCGAGCGACGGCAGTCTTGCCGGAATGTCCAACGCCACGCTCGGGCTGATCGCCTCGGCCGGCGTGCTGGCTTATGCCCTCGGCAAGCCGCTGACCGGCGTGGCCGGCGACGTGTTCGGTGGCCGGCGCATGTTTCTGTTGGGCATGTGGGGCACGGTGGCGGCGACCGTGGCCTTCGGCATAGGCGCCGGCACGTGGACGCTCGGCGCGGCATGGGTAGTGAACCGCTTCGTGCAGTCGACTGGATGGGGCGCGCTCACGAAACTGGTGGCGCAGTGGTTCGCGCCACATCGGCACGGCCGCATCATCGCGGTGCTGTCGCTGTCGTACTTGTTTGGCGACGCCGCGGCCCGGTTTGCCCTCGGCTCGATGCTCGATGCGGGCTTCGGATGGCGGGCGGTGTTCTTCGCGGCGGCAGGCATTCTGGCCATCATTGCGATCGGCGTGGGGACCTTGCTGCGAGAGCGTCCGCGTGACCGGGGGTTGCCCGAGCCCGCGACCAGCGCGTTCACGGTGTATGGGTCCGAGGGGGAGCCTGAATCTGCCAGCGCGCTCGCGCTGATTGCACCGCTGGCGGCGAGCCCCACGTTCTGGCTCGTGTGCGTCCTCTCCTGTGGGTTGACCCTGGTGCGCGAGGCCTTCAACATCTGGATCCCGACCTACCTCACCGCGACCTACGGCATGTCGGCCGGTGGCGCCGCCCGCTGGAGCGCGCTCTTTCCGCTGATGGGAGGCGTGTCGGTGCTGATCGTCGGAGCCACGACGGACCGGTTCGGCCCGGGCCGTCGAATGATCGTCGTCGCGCCCCTCGTGCTCGGCGCCGGCGTGCTCGCCTTTGCCGCCTCGTCGAGTCTCGTGATGCACGACCAACGGCTCGGTCTCGTGGCCATCGGCGCCATCGCGTTCCTGCTGATCGGCCCGTACTCGCTGCTTGCCGGGGCCATGGCCCTCGAGCTCGGCGGCAAGCGCGGTGCGTCCACGGCCGCCGGCCTGATTGACACGGCAGGCTATCTCGGCGCGATGCTGTCAGGTGTCGCAGTGGGTGCGGCCGCGGATGCCTACGGGTGGTCCGCGTCGCTGCAGCTCCTGGGCGCCGTCACCGTGGCCTCGGCGGCCGTGGCGGCGGCGCTGGCGTGGACCGAGCGCCGTCAGGCCACTCGCCACGCCGCCGCCGTGGCGGGAGCCACCAGCACGGAGGCGCGTCATGGCACACGCTGACGTCGTCGTGGTTGGCGCTGGCGCGTGGGGCCTGAGCATCGCCTGGCACGTGGCCACCGGGTACGGCATGTCGGTGCTGGTCGTCGAACGGCGGACGTCGCCCGGCCTCGAGACCAGCGGCCAGGCTGCAGGCCAACTTGGTCAGGTGCGCGAGGTTGCGCTGGCGCGCGATGCTGCCCGTTATGCGTTGGAGTTTGCCGCGAGCCTGGCCCGACGTCGCGATCCGGCCTCGTTCGTGCGCTCGGGCAGCGTGACGCTGGTTGAAACCGAGGTGGCCGCCGCTCGGCGTCGCGCGCGCTTTGCGGCCGCGAGTGCCGCAGGCGTGGCGGTCGACGCGGTGAGCGGCGCGGAGGCCGCGCGGCTCGTGCCCGGCCTGACCGGCAAGTTCGCCGCGCACTACGTGGTACCTGGAGACGGCTACGTTGATCCACCCAGATATCTCGCCGCGCTTGCGGCTGATCTGGCCGCCTTCGGCGTTGACGTGATCGGTGACGCCGACGTGACTGCGCTCGACGTGGCCGGTACGCGTGTGGTGGGTGTGCGCACCGCACGCGGCCTCATGTCCGCGGGCGCGGTCGTGCTGGCTGCCGGTCCGTGGACGCCGTCGCTCGTGCCCCACGCGCGAGGTAGCCTTGCGGCGCAACCCATTCCGCTGCGACAGGCCCGGACGGTGGCCTGCGACGTCTCGCGGGACCATCCGGTGGTGAGGTTCCCGGAAATCGGCGCGTACGTGCGGCCCGAGAGCGGTGGGTACCTCTTCGGCGCATTCGAACCGCCGCCCGCCGATCTGCTCGCGCGGCTTGAGCCCGACGTGCGCACGTCGCAGCTCGGTTCCGACCGGGCGCGCAGCGCGACGACAAAAGCGCGGCTGGCGAGGTGGATTCCGGCGCTCGGCGCGACGGCTGTTGACCACTGCCGCCAGGGCTGGACCACCTTCACGCCCGATGGCCTGCCTCTGGCCGGCCGCCACTGTGAGTTGACGAATTTGTGGGTGGCGACCGGCTGCGGGGCGATGGGTTTCGTATGGGCGTCCTCGCTTGGGCGGTGGCTCGCCCAGTCGATCGTCGAGGACAGGGCGATTCCAGTGCTCGCGCCGCTGGATCCTGCACGGTTCGGAAGGCGCGCGCTTGACCCCCTCTGGGTCCGTGACGAAGGCGTTCGCCGTCACGTGGACTACTACGGGATGACGAACGCATGGTCGGACCCCGAGGCCGCAGGGCCCAGCGCGGAGCACTACGCATGCAAATAGCACTGATCGTGTTCGATATGGCGGGCACTACCGTGCGCGACGACGACGCCGTGAATCTGTCGCTTCAGGCGGCGCTGACCGCGGCCGGCGTGGCCGCGTCGCGCGATGACATCAACGAGGTGATGGGCATGCCCAAGCCGCATGCGATCCAGGTGCTCCTGGCCCGACATCGCGGCGAGGCGGCCGCCACCGCCGCCGCCGTGGCCGCCGTGCATCAACACTTCATGGCCGGGATGCTGGAGCACTACCGGACTGGTCCCGGTGTGGGTGAGTGCGAGGGCGCGACCGAGACGTTCGCCTGGTGTCGCGCGGAGGGCATCAAGACCGGCCTCGACACCGGCTTCAATCGTCCGATTGCCGACGCCATCATCGCGCGTCTCGGGTGGGCCGCCGCTGGTCTGCTCGACGCCACCGTCACGAGCGACGAAGTGCCGCGGGGCCGTCCGTTCCCCGACATGATTCATCGCCTCATGACCCTTACCGGCGTGGGTGACCCGGCCCGCGTCGCGAAGGTGGGTGACACGCCCGTGGATATTGCGCAGGGGCACGCGGCCGGCTGCCGGCTCGTGGTGGGCATTACGTCGGGCTCGCACACGGCCGTCCAGCTCGAACCGCATCGCCCCACGCACCTGGCCGCGAGTCTTCGCGATGTGCGCGAGCTCGTGATCCAGTTGAAGACCGAGGCCGCATGAGCAGCCAGCGTCTCTACACGCCCGGTCCCTTGACGACGAGTCCCACGGTGCGCGCGGCGATGATGCGCGATGTGGGCTCACGCGATGTCGAGTTCACCAGCATCATTCAGACCATCCGCGCGACGCTCGTCGACATGGCGGCACCGGGACACCCCGACCTCTACGCCGCGGTGCTGCTGCCGGGCAGTGGCACCTACGCCATTGAAGCCACGCTCGGCAGCTGCCTGCCCCAGACCGGCGTTCTGCTGGTGGTCATCAATGGCGCCTACGGCGAACGCATGCGACAGATCGCCGAGCGGCTGCACCTGACGCACGTGGTGCTGCGGGTGCCGGAACACCTGACGGTTGAGCCAGCCGACCTGCGGGCCGCTCTCGACGCCCACCCGAATGTGACGCATGTGGCGTTTGTGCACTGCGAAACCACGACGGGTCTGCTGAATCCGCTGGCGGCCCTGGCCCAGGTGACGAGCGATCGCCGGCTCGTCCTCATCGTCGATGCCATGAGCAGCTTCGGCGCGCTGCCCATCAACCTGCCAAAGCTCGACGTGCACTACCTGGTGGCGTCGTCCAACAAGTGTCTCGAAGGCGTGCCCGGACTCTCGTTTGTGATCGCCCAACGTCAGCCTCTGCTGGCATGCAAGGGCCTGGCGCGCAGCGTGAGCCTCGACCTGGTCGCGCAGTTGCAGGCGCTCGACACCGACGGACAGTTCCGCTTCACGCCGCCCACGCACGTCGTGCTGGCGCTGGCCCAGGCGCTCGCGGAGCTGCACGAAGAGGGAGGCGTCGCCGCACGCGGGGCGCGCTATGCCTGCAACCAGCGGCGCCTGGTCGACGACATGCGTGCGGCCGGATTCGAGACCTACCTGCCCGCGGAGTTGCAGGGCCCCATCATCACCACTTTCCGCAACCCCGCGGCGGCAGGGTTTGACTTCGAGCAGTTCTATCAACGCCTGCACGCGCGCGGGTTCGTCATCTATCCAGGAAAGCTCACCGTGGCCTCGACGTTCCGGATCGGCTCGATTGGCCAACTGTTCGAGGCCGACATGTCGGCGCTCGTGGAGAATATCAATGCCGTGCTTCGTGAGATGGACATCGAACTTCAGCCGGCGTAGCCAACGTGTCGTGTCCAGGCTGGCCGCTCGCGTGATCGCGCTTGCCTGCGTGGCCGCGGCTGCGGGGTCGGCCGGTGTCGTCGAAGGACGTCGCCAGCCGAAGAGTGAGCAGGTCGTGCTCGTGACGCTCGACGGCGCGCGTTGGCAGGACGTGTTCGGCGGACTGGATCCGGACGTGCTGCGCAGCGTGTCCGGCAAGACACCGCTCGAGCAGACTCCAGCCTACAAGCAGTACTGGGCCGATTCGCCCCAGGGCCGTCGCGAGAAGCTGATGCCGTTTCTGTGGACGGCACTCGCGCGCCAGCACGGCTTTGTGGCAGGCAACCGGGCTCTTGGCAGCCACGTGGATGTCACGAACCGGCATCGCTTTTCCTATCCGGGCTACAACGAACTGCTCACCGGTGCGGCCCACAACGACGTGGTGACGAGCAACGACAATACCCGCTACAACTTCCTGACCGTACTCGAGTGGTTGCGGCCGGCGCTCGGCGTGTCGAAGGAGCAGGTGGCTACCTTCGCTTCCTGGGACACCTTCAACTACATCGCCGAACGGCAGGAAGGGACCATCGCGATCAACGCCGGATTCGAAGCCTATGACCACGACGACCCGCGGGTGCGTCAGACGAGCGCGCTGCAGTTCGACACCCCCACGCCTTGGTCGGGGGCTCGTCACGACGTGTACACCCACCGCTTCGCCATGGCGCATCTGGCGGCTTATCGTCCCCGCGTGCTGTATGTGGCCTTCGATGAGACCGACGATTGGGCGCACGACAAACGCTACGACCTCACGCTCGACGCTCTGCACCGCACCGATGCGCGGATCGGCGAGCTGTGGTCGACGCTGCAGAGCGATTCCCAATACCGCGACCGCACGACGCTCATCGTGACCGTGGACCACGGCCGGGGCCGGACGCCCGCGGATTGGACGGGGCACGGTGCCAACGTCGTCGGTGCCGAGGAGATCTGGCTGGGATGTTTCGGTGCGGCGGTGCGCGCTAGGGGCGAGCTGCGTGACCATCCGGTGATGCAGCAGCGTCAGGTGGCGGCCACCTTGGCAGCGGCGGTCGGCAGGGACTTCCGCGCGGCAGTGCCCGACGCGGCGCCGCCCATTGCCCAGTGCCTCGGCCAGTAGCTCCGCACCTGGTGACCGCGCTACGACGAACGAACGAAGTCCGCGCACCGGTCGCCCAGCATCAGGCACGCCGCTTCCGGCGGCGCGTTGACGATGTCAGGCATCACCGCGGCGCCGGCTACGCGCAGGCCCGTCACGCCGTGCACCGCCAAGGTGTGATCGACCACGGCCCCCGGGTCGGTGGCGGGACCCATCGCGCACGTGCCGGCGAGATGCCCGCGCGGCCGGGCTGACGCGCGCACCAGCGCCTGCAGTTCCGCGGTGGACTGCGCGCCGCTGGTGGAAGCGGCTTCCGCGCCTCGGAACGGGTCGAGCGCGGTTGTCGTCATGACCAGCCGGCCCAGCCGTAGTGCTTGGACGAGCGCAGTCACGTCGGCATCGGCGGCCAGCGCGTTCACCGACACGATGGGCGCCTGGGCCGGGTCGCCCGAGGCCAGCCGGACGTCGCCGCGTGTCGCCGGCCGGACGAGCGTGACGTCGAGGCCGACGAGTGCCGGCGCGCCGGTCTGCGGCGCGACCAAGTCCATCTGCAGATCTGGCGGCGACGCGCTCAGCGATACCAGGAACATGCCGGCGGTGACGGTCGAGGCCGGCAACGTCTGCAGCGACGCATAGCGCAACGACAACCGCACGTGGTCGTGCAGGTTGCGGCCCACGCCTGGGCGATCAGCGACCACTGGCACCCCGGCTGCGCGCACGGCGTCGGCGGGACCGACCCCCGAAAGCATCAGCAACTGCGCGGCGCGCGCAGGGTCCGTACAGAGCACGACGCTTCGCTCGGCGCGGATGATCTGACGTCTGCCACTCACGACGTACTCCACGCCCACGGCGCGCGTGCGGTCCATCACGACGCGGCCCACGTACCCGCCGGTGATGACGGCCACGTTGTTCTGCCCGCGTACAGGCGCGAGAAAAGCCGCCTCGAGTGTGTGCGGGCGGTCGTTGAGGATTGCCTTCTGGTAGTAGCCCGCCACGCTTTGCGAGCGCGGGCCATTGAAGTCGTGCCGCGAGTCCTGCATGTAGCCGCTCGGTACGCACGCCATCAGAAACGCTCGATGCGCGGCATGCGGGTCCCAGCAGTGCGCGACCGACAGGGGCCCGTCGCCGCCGCGCGTCTGGCTGGCTCCGACCTCGTAGCTTTCGAGGCGCTTGAAGAAGGGCAGCACGTCGGCGTAGCCCCACCCGGGATTGCCGCGGTCGCGCCAGGCGTTGAAACACACCTCGTGGCCGCGCACGAATGGCGGCAGACCGGCAATCGGGGTGACCGCAGGCCGTTCTGTGGCCCGGCGCCACGGCGCAACGTCGTCCACCAGGGTCACGCGCACGGTACGGTCCTGCGCCAGACGGAAGACAAGCGCGTACGCGGCCGGGTCGCCGCCCACTACGACCACATCGGCCAGGCGGTCCTGCGCGCCAGCGCCCCTGGCAGCGCCCCGCGCCCCGCCCAGTGGCAGGGCGCCTGCCGCCTTCAGGAAGTCGCGTCGCGAAAAGCCGGCTGCCATCCAGCAAACACACTACTCTGACCCGCTGGAAAATCCACGCCCGGACGGGAGAGTCCCCGCGAGACCGCTGTCGGCACCGCCGATTCGCCCATTTGGCGCGACCTTCGGCATTGGCATGAGACGTGCGACTGACACCGTTGTCAGGGCCGAGATCGAGGCAGCCATGAGGCACGTCGCGCCGGCCGAGGAGGAGTCATGACCAGCACGTGGACCCATCGCACCCGTCGCACACTGGCGGTGGCCGGCTTTTCGCTTGCGGGCCTGCTGCTGGCGTCGCAGGCGCAGGCACAAGGCCAATCCGCCACGGCCGCGACCGGCGACTACCTGTTCCGCACGTACTGCGCCGCGTGCCACGGCACGAGCGCCAAGGGCGACGGGCCGCTGGCCGACTCCATGCGCAAGCGCCCGAGCGACCTGACCGAGATCGCCAAGCGCAACAAGGGCGTGTTTCCCAGGGATCTGGTGCACAAGATGATCGACGGCCGCGAACCCGTGAAGGGCCACGGCGGGCCCGACATGCCGGTGTGGGGCGACGTGTTCGCCCGTTCGGCCGGCGGCGCTGACCCTGGGGTGGTCCAGAAGCGCATCGAGTCCCTTGTGGCCTACCTGGAAGGCATCCAGGCCAGAACCGCGTTCTAGCAGGGCCGCTGGACCTTCGACGACACGCTCGCCGTGGACTCGTGCGCCATCGAGCCCACGGCGTTCGTGTGTACACGAGCCCCCGACCGGGCCACCGACGGCGTTGACACGCCCGCCGCGGATCGCACACGCTGTGCCGGACTCGGTTCCCTGGAGGTTCGGCATGCGGATCTGTGGCGCTCTTCTCACCGTCGCTCTACTCGCACTCGAGATCCCGGCCCGGGCGCAGACGCCGGCATGGAACCTGTCAGCCACCGTGGCCGAGAGCTGCAGCTGCACCATTTCGTGCCCGTGCAATTTCGGCGGGGCCCCGAACCGCAATCCGTGCGAAGGCAACCGCATGATCTCGATCGACTCGGGCCGCTACGGCGAGGTCGATCTGGCCGGCGTGCAGTTCCTCGTGACCTTCACGATGAACAGTTGGTCGAAGATTTATGTAAGTGACAAGGTCACGACGGCGCAGGAAAAAGCCGTCGAGGCGCTGCTGCCACTGGCGTTTGCCGGCTTCCACAAAGGCATGTTGTCGTTCAGCAAAGTGCCCATCACGATGCAGGTGACCGACGCGCGCGTGCGCTTTTCCACACCCGAGTCGTCGGTCGACATGGAAGTGGTGCGTGGCTACAACGGCCAGGCCATCAAGGTGCTGAACCTGCCGGGCGCCGCCCTGCAGGACTACACGCAGTTCAAGAGCGTCATGCACGAGCACACGAGCGCCACGCACGCCTGGAAACACAAGGGCACCAACGGCTTCGTGTCGAAGATGAACGTCGCCAGCACTCGCTGAGCCCCAGGAGATTCGATGAACGTCGTTCAGACCGCCCTGCGCGCGAGCTTCGTGCTCGCCCTCGTGTTCGCCGCGTCTCCCATCGCGTCTGCGCAGCCGGCCGCCGCCTACAAGACCGGCGGAGACTTCTATCTGGCCTACCGAGTCGCATTTGACAAGGCCACGTCGATCGACGAGCTGCTGCCGTGGGTGGCCAAGGGCCGTCGCGATCAGATCGCCAACGTGCCTGCCGACGAGAAGAAGAAGGGCTTCGAGATGATCAAGATGTTCGACGATCGCGTCAACATCACGATCGTGACCGAGACGCCGACGGCCGCGGGCGCCGATCTGCAGGTCGAGGGCGTCAGCGCCGAGACGAAGGCGAAAGCGACGGGCGCGATCACGCTCGTGAAGGAAGAGGGCGCCTGGAAGATCGAGCGCGAGAACTGGAAGAGCGGCATGGGGCAGTAGCCCCGCCGCGCGCCGCCTGCGCGCCGCGCCGACTAGGTGAGCGCGCGGCCGCGCGTTTCCGGGCCGAGCCAGAGCAGCACCACACAGGTCACGCCCGCCGTCACGATGCAGTAGGACATCGCCACGTTCAGACTCGTGCCGCCGTCCTGCAGCCGGCCAATGAGATACGGCGCATACGAGCCGATGCCCACCCCCGCGTGATACGCAAAGCCAGTGCCTACGCCGCGGGCCTCGGTGGGGAAACGTTCCGACAGATACCCGGGCACCATGCCCCACGCGCCGGCGGCGAAGAATCCCATCATCCACGCGCCCAGCAGCAGCGCCGATGGACTCGACGAGAACAGGTACAACGGCACCGAGAGCAGGCCCACCACCATGCCGAGCGTGGCCGATCCGCGGCGCCCACCCCATCGTTCGGACATCGCGCCAAGCACGACCGAACCAATCAGTCCGCCCGCGTTCAGCAGCAGCAGAAACGAGAGCGGCTGCAGCTTCAGCTGCGCCAGCAAGGTGGGATACCAGAACGTCGTCGACTGGTAGACCGACACGAACGCGCCCATCAGCAGCGACGTATGCAGCGTGACCCAGACGAGATCGCGGTCAAACAGCCGCGCCAGCGAGGATCGTCGGCCGCCACCCGCGGCTACGAGGGTCTTGCGGCGCTCCAGCCAGATCGGGCTTTCTGGCACGGTCCACATCACGGCAAACACGATGGCTGCCGGCACCACGCCCGCCCACAGCATGACGCGCCAGGCCCACTCGGGCCGATGGCTCACGTAGGGATAGCCGAGTTGGTAGACGAGTGACGAGAGCAGAAAGCCGAAGGAGTAGCCCCCCTGCAGGAACCCGGACGCGATGCCGCGCAGGTGTTGCGGCCAGTGCTCGAGCGCCAGCGGCATGCCCGCCGCCCACATGCCGCCCATGCCGATGCCGAAGAGTCCACGGAACGCAAACAGCATCACATAGGTGTTCGAGGCACCGCTCAGGAACGCAAAGAGCGTGTACCAGGCAATCGAGAACAGGATCGGTCCCTTGCGCCCGTAGCGATCCGCAAACGTGCCGGCGCCGATACCGCCCACCACGCGGAAGAGCAGCGTGACCGTGCCGAGCAGACCTGCCAGCCCCTTGTTGATGGAGAAGCTCTGCTGGAGGTCGACCAGTACGAAGGTCAGAATAGTGAAATCGAAGGCGTCGAGCACCCAGGCGGCAAAGGTGGTCAGGAACGCCTTCCACTGCACGCCAGACACCTGGCGGTACCATGGCAGTTGCGACATGTGCGCAGCATCCTATCAGCCCCGGCTAGAATGGGCGGTCGGACCTTCCCGGCACGCACGAAAGGACTGCGACATGACGTGGGTCACCATACGCACGCTCACCCTCGGATGCACGGCGATCCTGCTGGCGGCGCCAGCCTGGGCCCAGGCGGTGGCTGGCCCGGAGAAAGCCCGGCCCGTGGCAGGCGATCCCGGCATCTCGTCGATGCAGGTGCTGAACGAGGCCCCCTTCCGCGTGCTGCGCGACTATGCCGAGCCCGGCGCCGTGCGGCGCATGCACAACCACGCGGATGCGACCTATCACGTGTTCGTGCTCATTACTGGCCAGCTCCGCCTGACGGTGGAAGGCCAGGCGCCCGTGGACGTCGGCCCGGGCGAGGCGCTCAGTCTCAAGGGCGGCGTGATGCACACCTTCACCAACACCGGCAAGGTCACCGCCACGATCGTCGAAGTGTTCGGCAAGGCGCCGGCGGCACCGGGGGATCTGGCGATCGCCGAAGCCCTCGCGCGGGCGTTGTATCCTAGCCGCTAGTCCCTAGCCGCCAGCCGCTATCGGAGATCCATGGCCAGTCTGATTGAAGCAATCGAGATCAAGCGCAAGACGTACTTCGAGTTCGAGGGCGCCCCGTATCATTGCGTTGACGTCGAGGTCAGCAAACCGACGGCACGCGGCGGCCAAACCCTGGTGCGGCTGAAGATGCGCAATCTGCTGACCCGCGCCGTCTTTGACAAGACTTTCAAGGCCGGCGAGAAGTTCGCCGAACCCGATCTGGTACAGGTGCCGTCCACCTATCAGTATTCCGATGGCGATGCGTTCTTCTTCATGGAAGACGGCACGTTCGAGACCCTGTCGCTCAACGCCGACACGGTGGGCGACGACCAAGGCCTGCTCGTCGACAACCTCGTCGTCAAGGTGCAGAAGTTCAATGGCAATCCGATCGCGATCGAGTTTCCGGCCCACATCGAGATGACCATTGCCGACACCGAAGAAGGCGCGCGCGGCAACACCGCCAGCGGCAGCGTCACCAAGGTGGCCGTTACCGAGACCGGCTTGAAGATCAATGTGCCGCTCTTCATCAAGACCGGCGAGCGCGTGAAGGTGCACTCCGAGACGCGCGACTTTTCGGGCCGCGCCTAACGAGCCGCACGGGGCCTCTTGGCCTTGCGTGCGGCCTTCGGCGCCGCCATCACACCCTGATAGGCG
>JANMDX010000039.1:0-26803 GCA_031376505.1 Acidobacteriota bacterium | reverse complement strand
AAACGGTCTACGCTGAGGAACAACGGCGCCCTGACGTGGCCGCGGCGCGGCGCCACTGGTGGGCGACGCAGTCGCTGCAGGACATGCGGGCGTATGTCTTTCTCGACGAGTGCGGCGTCACGACGGATCTGCTGCGCCGCTACGGCCGCAGTCCGCGGGGCACACGGCTGCACGACTACACCCCGTGCGGGCACTGGCAGACGCACACGGTCATCGCCGGGCTGCGCCTGACGGGGCTCACCGCGCCGGCCGTCTTTGACGGCCCGATCGACAATCCGTCGTTTCTCGCCTATGTCGACCAGGTGCTCGTGCCGACGTTGCGGCCCGGCGAAGTCGTCGTTCTCGATAACCTGATCATCCACAAACAACCCGAGGTGCGCGCCGCCATCGAACGCGTCGGGGCGACGGTCCGCTATCTCCCGCCCTACAGTCCCGACCTGAATCCGATCGAGCAAGCCTTTGCGAAGCTCAAGGCCTTCCTGCGTGCGGCACGACCCCGCAGCTTCGACGACGTGTGCACCCTCATCCGTGACGCCCTCCCGCGCTACACCCCGACGGAGTGTGGCCACTACATGCAGCACGCCGGCTATCGACTTCCTACACGGCTGTGAAAAACGCTCTAGCGCGTCCACGTGGTACTTGCGGATGGTCAGGGCGGGGAAGTCGCGCGCCACTTCGTCCACGACCTCGTCCCACAGCACCATCGAGTGCTGCAAGGCGTTGGACTTCGTGGCGCTCGCCAGAAGCTTGCGCGGGCGCGACATCGCCACCTCGCACGCGTAGCGAACCACTCGATCGATCCCCCGACGCGTGAACAGGCCGGTTTGCTCGGCCACCTCGTGCGGCGTGCCCTTATGGAGCCGTCCACCAAGTCCCGCGTACTCGCCTTCGGAGTTCTCGCGCACGCACACCCAGTCGATGTCGGCAGGGGCGCGGTCGCGCAGCGGCCCGGGCACACCGGCGAGCAGGCGCATCGGCCGCAGGTTGACGTACTGCTCGAAATGCTGGCGGATGGGCAGGATGAGCTCCCACACCGATACGTGGTCGGGCACGGTGGGTGCGCCGATCGCGCCCAGGTAGATGGCGTCGCACTCGCGCAACTGTGCGAGCCCGTCGGCTGGCATCATCCGGCCTTCACGCAGGTAGTACTCGCAGCCCCACGGATGCTCGACCGTCGAGGTCGAGAACCCATGGGCGCGAGCGACCACCGCTACGACGGCCAGCGCCGCAGGCGTGACTTCCTGGCCAATGCCGTCTCCGGCGATGACGGCGAGCGTGTAGTGACGTGATGTCATCGTGATGTTCCGTCTGGCGGTGACCGCCGAAGCTCTGAGCCCCGAGCCACGCGGTCCGTGCCGCCGGCGTAGCGTCCCACTACATGCCAGGCGGCGTGAAGCGGCCGTCGGCGGCGGTCCAGCCGCCATCGACATAGAGGACGGTGCCGGTGACGTAACTGGCGGCGTCTGATAGCAGGAATACCGTCGGGCCGGCCATCTCGTCGGCCCGCGCCCACCGGTTCATCGGACTCTTGGCGGCGTAGGCGTTGTACCAGTCGGCGTTGGCCTTGATGGGCGCGGTCAGCGGCGTTTCCGTGACGCCTGGGCCGATGGCGTTTACGCGCACGCCTGAGGCGGCCCACTCGGTGGCCGCCGACTTGGCGAGCTGTACGATGCCGGCCTTCGTCATGCCGTACACCGACTGGCCAGGTTCGGTCACGAGCGCCCGGATCGAGCTGAAGAGCACGATGCTGCCCGACTGCTGCGCCGTCATGATCCGGCCGGCGGCGGTCAGCACGTTGAAGTTGCCACGGAGATTCACACCCACGACGCGGTCGAAGTCTTCGCCCGTGTACTTCAGCATGGGCTTGCGTACGTTGATGGCCGGTGTGCACACGAGGCCATCGAGATGGCCATGCGTCGCCGCCAGATGCTCGAGCGCCGCGGACACGCCCGCGTCATCGTTGATGTCGAGCACCGCGCTCTCGGCCGCGCCGCCGGCTGCGCGAATCGCCGCCGCGGTGGCCTCCGCGGTGGCGCGCTTTAGATCGCAGCAGATCGTGTGTCCGCCCTGGCGGCCCACGCCCATCGCCACGGCCGCGCCGATGCCGCTGCCGGCGCCGATCACCGCCACGACCTTGCCGTCCAGCCGGAACATGTCTGTCTTCAACGTCACCACTCCTTGAGCCAGAGACCGGAGCTACCGGGCCGTCGGAGCCGGCCGCCTTACTACCGCTACGAGGAAGAACGCCGCTGCCGCAGCCACCAGGCCCGCCAGGCTGGGATTGAACCAGATACTGCCGGTGGCCCACGGCTGCGCCCGCAGATACAGCAGCGTGCCGATGCCGGCAGCCACTGACGCCAGCGCCTCGGGCGTGCCCGCGCGCTTGACGTAGAGACCGGCGATGATCGGCACGAACAGGCTGACGCCGAGCAGCGAGTAGAAGATCGACAGCGCGGCGATGACATTGGGCAACTGCACCGCCAGGAACACGCCGGCGAGTCCACCGAGCAGGGCCGCTGCCCGCGCGACCTTCAGCACTTGCTGGTCGGACGCGGCAGGATTGAGGAAACGCTTGTAGAGATCCTGGGACAACGACGTGGACAGCATGAACAGGATCGCATCGCAAGTGCTGACCTCGGCGCTGAACACGGCCGCCAGCGCGACCGTGCCCATGAACCAGGGCAGCGACTGCACGAGCAGTGTGGGCAGCACCAGATCGCGCTGCGTCAGGTCAGGGTGCAAGTGGCGTGCGGCGATACCGAGCAGCAGAGGCACGAAGGCAAAGAGCATCTGCGCCACGCCGGCCATCCCGATGCCCATGCGCACGGCCCGTGCATCGGCGGCGCCGTAGGCCTTCTGCACCAGACCGGGTGAAATCACGAAGGCCGGACCGAGCAGGAACAGGAACGCGTATCCGGATCCGGGGCCGCTCGAGTACATCGGATTCCAGAAAGTTGCCGGCAGCCCCGGCGTGGCGGCGATGGCGGCCAAGCCGCCTGCGGCCGACAGCGCAAGCGGCACGGCGATGATGAGGCCCACGAGCAGCACACAGAGCTGCACGGCATTGACCCAGGCCGAACTCAGCAGACCGCCGGCCGTGAAATACACCGTCATGGCGATGCCGCCAATGGCCGCGCCGATCGGGCGGGGGATGCCGGCCACGGCGGTGAGCACGGCCGCGCCGGCGATGAGCTGTCCGGCCAGGATGGCGAGCGTGCCCAGCCAGAGGAGCGATGCGAGCAGCGCGCGCACGAGGGCGCCGTAGCGGAATTCCAGATAGTCTCCGGCGGTCAGGAAGCCGTTGTCCGACGCCTGGCGCCACAGCTTCGGGCCGACCCAGAACGCCAGCACCAGCGAACCGAGGCCGGCGGCGCCGTTCCACCACCAGGCGCTGACGCCGTCGGTGTAGGCCTGGCCGGCCGCGCCAATCGTGGTCCCCGCGCCGATGTTGGCGGCAAGGACCGTCGAGAAGAGGAGTGGCGCGGACAGGCGGCGGCCCGCCACGAAGAAGTCGCTGCTGCCGCGCACGCGCCGGCCGACCCACACTCCGAAGATGGTGAGGCCGACCGAGTACAGCAGCAGCAGGGCAAGTTGCATGCGAGGAATCCGGGCGCCGCGCTAGCGCTTCGGCAGGTCGCGGACCGCCGGGATGTTGGGCAGGCCGGTGGCTTCGGTGGCGGCGCGCACGATGGCGCGGGCCATCACGTCGGCGGCCAGCGCGCCGATCTGGGTGATGTTGACCTGGCCCGTCCACTTGCCCGTGGCCAGGGAGAACACCGTGTCGCCGTCGCCCATCGTGTGCGACGGAAAGATGGCGCGGGCGAAGCCGTCGTCGGCCATGAGCGCCATGCGGTGCACTTCCGCCTTCGTCAGCTTCGCGTTGGTCGCGACAACGCCAATCGTCGTGTTCTCGCCTGGGCGCGGCTGCTGCAGCGGCGGGCCATTGCGCAGCAGCACGCGCGCGTCAGCGAGCGTGCCATCAGGATTACGCACACCCGCCACCACCTTGCCCGTGTCGGGGTCGATGATGTCGCCGACGGCGTTGACCGCCACGATGGCCGCGACGGTGAGGCCGTTTGGCAGGGTGATGGCGTAGCTGCCGAGGCCGCCCTTCATCGCGCGATTGCCGCCGCCCGACTTGCCAACCGTGGCGCCAGCGCCGGCCCCGACACTGCCCTCCGCCACCTGGCTAGTGGTGGCGGCGGCTGCGGCCTTGTAGCCGCAGTCGGCGGTCGGGCGAATCTTCGGGTTGTTGCCGACCGGCAGGTCGAACAGGATGGCCGACGGCACGATGGGCACCTTCGCGATGCGCACGTCCCAGCCCAGGTTGTGCTCTTCCAGCCAACGAACCGTGCCGCTGGCCGCGTCAAGGCCAAACGCACTGCCGCCCGACAGCACGACCGCGTTCACCTTGTCGACCATGTTGCTGGGATCGAGCAGGTCGGTTTCTCTCGTGCCCGGCGCGCCGCCTCGTTGTGACACACCGCCCACGGCACCTTCGCCGTCCACGAGGATCACGGTGCAGCCAGTGGGGCGCTCGGTCAGCGTAATCGATCCGACCTTGATGCCGTCCACGGCGGTGAGGCCGCGCACGTCTGGCCCCGCCGTGCGGGCCGCAGTGGCGCCCATGCACACGGCCATCGCCACCGCAGCAGGAAAGGCGAGCGGCCGCGACGGGCGGAAACGAAGCGGGGAGGTGGCAGGCATGAGGGTCATCCTTCAGGCGCCGGGCCGATTCTGGGCGCGTCGGAATGTTACGGGAAGTGGCGGCTGCGAACCAAGCGCCGTCTTGATCCAAAATGGTACGGCGTGGCCCTTCATCCTTCGATCATCGAGACGATCTCCACGGCCGTCGACCAGCATGCCGACGAGATCGTGGACTTTGCGGCTGCGCTGATCCGCATTCCTACCGTGAATCCACCCGGCGAGGAATACGAGACCTGCGCCAGGTTCATCGGCGAGACGCTGCGCGCCTGTGACTTCGATGTGCACTACGTGGCGGCCGATGGCCGACCCGAGCACACCCGGGCCCATCCGCGCGTGAACGTGATTGGCCGGCGGGCCGGTGCCCGCGCCCACCCGCTCGTGCACCTCAACGGCCACTTCGACGTGGTGCCAGCCGGCGATGGCTGGACCGTGGACCCATTTGGCGGCCTGGTGCGCGATGGCCGGATCTATGGTCGTGGGTCGTGTGACATGAAGGCTGGCATCGCGGCCGCCGTCTACGCCGCCGAGATCCTGCGCCGCGCCGGCATCGCGCTGCCCGGCACGATCGAGGTGAGCGGCACGGTCGACGAAGAGAGCGGCGGCCTGGCCGGCGTGCATCATCTGGCCGAGCATCACTGGATCTCGCAAGAGAAGACCGACTTTGTCATCATCCCGGAGCCGCTCGATGTGGATCAGGTGTGCATCGGTCACCGCGGCGTCTACTGGTTCGAGGTGGAAGCCCGCGGCCGCATCGGCCACGGCAGCATGCCGTTCCTGGGTGCGAGCGCCATCGAGGGGATGGGCCAGTTTCTGCACCTGGTCGAACACACGCTCAAGCCGCGGCTGCACGCTCGCACCACCGGCGTGCCCGTCGTGCCGGCGGGCGCGCGCCATGCCACCATCAACACCAACGGCATCGAGGGCGGCCAGCCGGTCGACGGTCTGCAGACACCATGCGTGGCCGACCACTGTCGCGCGGTGTTCGACCGACGATTCCTGATCGAGGAAGGCCTCGACTTCACGCGCGACGAAATCGGCGCGCTCGTAGACGCCGCGCGCCGGCTCGTCCCCGGCATCCGCTTCGAGCTGCACGACCGGCTCATCGTCCATCCCACGCGCACGCCCGACGACTCACCGATCATCCCCGCGCTCACTGGCGCCATCCGCACGGTGCTCGGGCGACAGGCAACGCTCGTAGCCAGCCCCGGCACCTACGATCACAAGCACGTGGCGCGCGTGGCCGGCGTGCCCCACTGCGTCGCCTACGGGCCCGGCGAACTGGTGCAGGCGCACCAGCCCGATGAGTACTGCGCCGTGGCCGACTTGCTCGCTGCCACCAAGGTCATCGCGATCGCATCGCTGGAGTTGATGGGGGCCACGGACTAGGGGGCGGGGCGTGCAGCAGTCCGACCGGTAGCGGTCATCGGCGCGTCACTCGCGACCGCCGACACTCGCTGGAACCTGGTTTCTTGGGCGTTCCGGCCTCGCCTCGTCGGAATATGATCGACCCATGAGGCGAGTTGCAGCAATAGCCGTCGTCGCGGTCTGCCTGAGTGTGTCAGTGGCCCTGGCCCAGACGCTGCCGCGCTCGACGCCTCTCGATGCATGGATGCCGACCGGCGGCGTACTCTCCACGGCGCGTCAGGGCGACCTGCTTTACGTGGGCGGCTTCTTCAGATACGTCGGACCGACGACAGGCTCCTTTTCGTGGTTCGATGCGGCGACCGGCGCGCCGCTCGGCCGTGCGGACGCAACCGCGGGCGAATGGCTTGCGGCAATGGTGGCATTGCCGGACGGCGGGTGGCTTGTCAGCTCGGAGCTGGCCAACACGACTGCGCGCGTCGATGCCGCCGGTCGCATCGACGCCTCGTGGGCGGCGAGTGTGCCGACCTTCGAGCAAGGTGCAGCCGACGGCACCACGGTCTACCTGGCGCGGGGCGGTGAGGTTGCTGCCTACGAACTCGCCTCCGGCGCGCCGCGGTGGAAGCTCGATTTCGCCGCCGCCCTAGGAACACCGCGGGTATCGCATCTGACCCTGCTGGGCACCATGCTGTTGGTGCAGGGCAACATCGACTACTCCGGCGGCGCGCTGCTGCCCGTGCGCCGCTTCGCCGCCGTCGACGCCGCCGCCGGCGCGCTGACGGTCTTTGATCTCGGCGCGATGACTTCCGTGTCCGGCCTCGCGCAGGGGGCCGACACCCTCTATGTCAGTGGCAGCCCCTCTGGCTTGGCCATCACGCTCAGCACAGGCCAGCCTAGGACGTGGGATCCGCCGCCAGCCACGGTCAAGCTCGTGGCCACGCCTTCGACGGTGTTCGCCTTCGTGGCCGGGGGCACCAGCGGAGGCGCGACGGGGTTGTATGACCTGGTGCCTCTGAGCCCAGCGACCGGCCACCCGCTATCGGCGCCACTGGTTCGCAACGGCTGGAACGCAATGGCGGCGAGCGGCGAACGCTTGTTCGTGTCCACGCAAACCTATGACGACAACGGATTCCTGGTGAGCGAGGACGTGCTCACCTTCGACCTTTCGTCGAAACGCCAACTGGCTCCCACGTTCCCGTCAGATGGCGAAGTGACGCAACTGCACGTGAGCAATGGGAGGCTGGCCGTCGCCGGCAGATTCCGGTCGATTGGCGGCGCGGCCCGCGCCAGCCTCTTTGCGCTCAATCTGCGCAGCGGTATTCTCACGGGATTCGCGCCAGCCCTGAATGGCCAGGTCCATGCCGTGGCCGTCCTTGGCAGTGTCGTGGTCGCCGGCGGCGAGTTCACAGTGGTGAATGGTCAGCCGCAGGTGGGCCTGGCCGCGTTCGACTCTGCGAGCGGAGCGCTCTTACCGTGGGCGCCGCTGCAGTCCGGAACCGTGAATGCCTTGGCGAACGACGGCGCGTCACTGTTCATCGGCGGGAGTTTCAGCACCATCGACGGACTCTCGCGTCCCAATCTCGCCGCGTTCATCGTGGCGACCGGCACCCTCACGTCGTGGGTGCCCGCCCCCAACGGCGTCGTGCGCGCGCTGCAGGTTACGGGCAATGCGTTGCTCGTCGGGGGCGATTTTGAGGCGCTGGCGGGCGTCGCCCGGAATCGCGTGGCGGTCTTTTCGCTGCAAACGGGCACACCAGTGGCGACGGCGTTCAGCGCGACGGCATTGCGAGATTCGGTGTTGTGTGTGTCGGAGACCGGCGGCGTTATCCTCACCTTCTCGAAGCGGCAGTTCGCGGGCAGTGGCACGGTGCAGGCCTTCGACCCGGCCGGACACGAGTTGCCCCTCGGCGCGCTGTTGCCACCCTACCCGACGTTTGCAGCATCGGGGGCGACCGCCGCCGATGGCGTACTCTACGTCTCAGGCACGCTTCAGAGGCCGCCCTACTTGGCGATCCTCGCCGTCTCCACGCGTACGGGCGCCCTACTCGATTGGACCGTGCCAGTGAACGCCGACTACATCGCGCGCTATCCAGACCTGCTGGTGGCATCGGGAACCATATCCGCCGGTGGGTATGGATTCCCTCGAGCCAGCCTCTTCGACGTGCCAGGCGCCGGCGCCCCGGTCCGGCTGGCGGCCCGTGTCACAGGCAACACGATCTCTCTTGCGTGGGCGGCGCCGGCCGGCTCTACCCCGGCGTCATACGTGCTCGAAGTCGGGAGCTACCTCGGCGGCAGGAACCTCGGGCGCTTCGACGTGGGGTCAGGTCTCGTCGCCACCATCCCCTCGGGCACGTACTACATGCGCGCCCGCTCGGTCGTGAGCGGACGACCCGGCGAGGCGTCGAGCGAGCTGGTGGTGACGGCGCCGGCGACAGCCAACCCTCCCGACGCGCCCGCCAGCCTCGTTGTCGCGGCGAGCGGCGCCGTCGTCACGCTCGCATGGCAGGCCAGCCGCGGCAACGCCGTGTCGTACGTCATCGAAGCCGGAACTGCGCCTGGATTGTCGGACGTGGGTGCGCTCGACACGGGCACACTCGACACCAGCTTCGCGGCATTCGTGCCCGCTGGCACCTACCACGTCCGCGTGCGCGCCAGAAACGCCTTCGGGACGAGCACGCCATCGAACGAGCGCGTCATCGTGGTGCCGTAGCCCACTCTAGTCAGCAAGCCAGGGCCTGACGATACTCACTCACGCCACGGCGGAACTGGCCCGTCGCGGGCGCGGCTGTACGACGGCCATCGGCCCCATCGATGGCAAGGGGTGGGGACCAGGTTCCGATACCGCATCCCTTGCGCTACTTCGCGCTCTCCAGAAAGCTGGCCCACGCGTCCACGATCGGTCCGAGCGGCCCTTTCGTTGCAGCGTAGCCTCGTGCCCACGTGCGCGCTTGCACTTTGTCGGCGGCGATCGCCGCAGCGTCGGTGCCGGCCACGTGCCGTTGGTACAGCGAGTAGACGCCGACGGCCAGGGCCGCGCCGTCCTTGCTCCCCGCGCCGCCCAGGTAGCTCCTGATCGCCGGCAGGCCCTTGGCCGTCTCCCCCGACAAGGCATAGGCGAGCGCCAGCGTGCGCGCCGCCCGCGCATCGGTGGGCGCGAGGGCGACCACCCGTTCGAGTGGCGCCACCGCGGCGGCAGGCTGACCCGACTTCAGCCAGGCTTCGCCGGCCAGTCGTGCCATTCGCGGCATCGTTCCAGCCGGTACGCTCATCAGCAGGCCTGCGGCTTCCTTCTCGCGATTCGCGATGAGCAGGCAGGCGCCGAGCATCGCTCGCGCCGCGCCGAATCCGCCCTGGATGCGCATGGCGGTCTGGAACTGGACGGCGGCCAGGTCGACCTGGGTCTTGGCCAGCAGGTCCATGCCGCGCACGAAGGCCGCCAGGCCCTGGTCGCCGGCTGAGAGTGCCGCGAGCGCGCCGTCCATCATCTGTCCGCCGCGCGCCGTCTTGATGGCGGCAAGCACCGCGGGTGTCCGGCCCTCCTCGGCGGCTGACCACAGCGCCGCGACGGTCGCCGGCTCGAGCAGGTCGTCTTTCGATGCCGCAGGCATCGACGCCATCACGGCGGCTAGCAGCTCCGCGGGTGCCGACCCCATCGAGGCCGGCACGCCGGCTCCGGTCGTGACGCGCGGGGGCACCACCCGAAAAGGCCGGATCAACGTACCGCGCGGGGCGCCTCCCTCGCTAAAGCTCACTCGCGCGATGTAGCTGCCCGGGGGCACCGCGCCCACATTGACCGCGCCCTGCGCCACGCGCACTTCGGGCGACGGCCCGGTGGACACATGCAGCGGGGCCGAGACCAGCACGCGGCTGGTCTCGTCGCGCATCACGTCGAGGCGCGCGCCGATCTCGGCGGCCTGGCTGGAAGCCGGCGCGTAGACCTCTGCCAGCGCCACGAGCGAGCCGTTGTGGACCCGCGGTTCGACGATGGGCGAGAGCAACACGCCGGCCGCAGGCTCGGCGGCCACGAGCAGGTCGCCCAGCGTCAGCGCGTCGCCGTTCAACTGCCAGGCGAGCACCTCGCGCTCCACGCTGCCGACGCGCTTGTCGACGTTGGCCAGAGCCACCCGCAGCCGATAGGTGCCTGGATCGAGCACCACCATCCCGCCGTAGACCGCCAGACTCGCATCGCCGTCGAGCACCTTCAGTTCCCGGGGCTCCTCGCTGACTGCGATGACCTTTCCGGCCTTGGTGGCCACGACGAGTCCGGCGGCATAGTGCAGCGACTCGGCAGTGCCGCGCTCGACCTCCGCGGCCACCAGCAGGCGCACGCGCGACGTTCCGGGTTCCTTGTAGGTCCACGTCGAGACCCGCATCGGCAGGGCCGTGGCCGACGCGGGGGACCGCAGGGTGCGCTTCAACGCCTCGGCGGGCGTGGCGGCCGGTGGGCCCTCAGGCGACAGGAACGCGCGCCTTGCCTGCACGGTGAGGCCGCGTCTGACGAGCTTCACATCGATCTTGTGCCGCTTGCCGTCGCGGTCGTTGGTGCCGGGCTCCACGCCCAGCAGGTAGTAGCCCGCCAGCGACTGCTCGATGCGCCTGAAGGCCGTGTCGGCGCTCGACACGATGCGGTGCAAGGTGCCGCGGGCCATGCCGGCGAGCAGCAACAGGCCGGCTTCCTGCAACTGGCGATCGTCGGCGGCAGTCGTGGGCATCTGCGACTGCGAGGCGTCGTAGGACGGTACGTCGAGCAGCAGCACGTCGAGCGACGCGCGCACGTCCGCCGCCACGCGGGCCAGGTCCTCCATGTCGCCACCGAGGCCATCGAGCACGAGCCCCTCCGAGATGAGGATCACCGACTTCGGGCCGTCGAGGGCGCCCAGGCTCTTGAGGACACCGCGAATTTCGCCGACGGAACGGTCGGTCTGTTGGCGCTGGTCGCCGACGATCTCGCTTGCCTCCTGCTCGACGTCACGCTCGCAGCGCTCCGCGTCAGCCGCACCTGCAACGCCGGCACATTCGCGGCCGATCACCTGACTGATGAGCACGACGTCGCTCTGCCGATAGAGCGCGAACGCCTCGGTGATGCTGATGTTGAACCGGCGCCGTGACGGGGCAACTCGCCCGGTCGCTCGGAGCATCGCTTCTCGGACCTTCGCGTGGTCGGTCGTGAAGTCCACCACCTCGCCGGGTGAGGGCACCGCCACGAACGCGACACGGTCGTTTGGCTGCAGGCGGTCCACGAACTTCAGCGCGTTCTGCATCACGGGACGCGCGGCCCCGAACCGGATGTTGCCCTGGTCGACCAGCAGCATGATGGCGCGGCCTACCGGCCCGCCGCCGCCGTTGGTCGAGATTGTGGTGTCGGGGGGCGGCACGCGGAAGGGCTTGGGCTGGCTGCGCGCGAGCGAGGCGGCAACTGGGTCGGTGAGCGTGACGTATTCGAACGTTGCCACCCTGCGCGCCTTGCCGTCCACCTCGACCTGGAACTCGGCCGCTGTCAGGTCGGTGACTTGACGTCCGTCCTTGTCGACCACCACCGCGTCGAGCGGTAGCAGTTCGACTCCCGTGCGGAACACGGGGGTCTGTTCGCTACCCGGCGCTGGCGGGGTGGCGGGGGCGGTGGGTTGAGGCGCCTGCGCTTCGAGCACGGCGAGCGCCAGCACGGCGGCGATGAGCGTGAGCGGCAGTCGGGTCAGGGTCATGGCAGTGACTTTCAGGCACGGTCCTTCGTGCCCGATCGCACCGTGCCACGTCTGCCTTGGGCGCACAAGACAGAGGGCATCGGCCACGGCCGCACGAGGTCGGCTACACCGACCCCGCATTATTGCGCCAACCCGGCCGGATGTGCGCGCCGGCCGGGTCCGCTATGATCGGGGCTAGTGTCTGTCAGAGACGTGCTGATTGTGGGTGCGGGACCGTCGGGATTGGCGACGGCCATTACCTGCCGGCACCACGGGCTCGATTACGTGGTGGTGGAACAGGGGTCGCTCGTCGACGCGATCGCGCGCTTTCCCGTGAATATGGTGTTCTTCACCACGCCCGAGCTGCTCGAGATCGGCGGCGTGCCGCTCACGACCCCGTATGACAAGCCCACGCGCGCCGAAGCGTTGAACTACTACCGCAAGGTCACAGGCACCTTCCAATTGCAGGTCGCGCTCTTCGAGCAGGTGCTCGCGGTCGAACGCGAGACGGAGCACGACGAGGCCGTGTTTGCGGTGTCGACGCGCAATCGGCTCGGCGTCGTTCGGGTCCGGCAGGCGCGCGCGGTGGTGCTAGCGATGGGCTACTACGGGCAACCCAACCTGCTCGGCGTGCCCGGCGAAGACCTGCCCCACGTGACGCACTTCTACCGCGAGCCCCATCCCTACTACCGCCAGCGCGTCGTGGTCGTGGGCGGCAAGAATTCGGCCTGCGAAGCGGCGCTCGACCTCTACCGGCACGGCGCCCACGTCACGCTCGTCCATCGCGGCGAGACGCTCGGCCACTCGGTGAAGTACTGGGTGCGGCCGGACATGGAGAACCGCATCAAGAATGGCTCGGTGGCCGCTCATTTCAACACCCGCGTCGTCGCCATCACGCCGACTTCGGTGCTGGTCGAGACCGCGGGCGTACAGCACGAGATTGCGGCCGACGGCGTGCTGCTGCTGACCGGTTACCATGGCGATCCCGAGTTCCTGCGCGGCGCCGGGGTGGTGCTCGATCCCGCCACACAGGCCCCGCGTCATGACCCGTTGACCTACGAAACCAACGTGCCGAATCTGTTCGTGGCAGGCGGTCAGGTCGCGGGCACGCGCACCGGCTCGGTGTTCATCGAGAACGGCCGGCTGCACGGTGAACAAATCGGGCGCGTGCTGGCCGAACGCCTCGGCGACCAGGGCTGAGCGGTCAGGGCGCCCGGCCTACGAGTCCTCGCTCGATCCACGCGCGGGTCACAGCGCGGGCGCCGTCGAGGGCATCGACGGGGCTGCCCATCCGCCAGGCGGCTCCAGCGAACACGTAGTGACGCTCATCCACCGTCAAACGCCCCACGAGCCAGCTGACGTTCGTGCCGTCCTCGGCCATGGTGGCCCCGGTCTTGGCGCTCAACGAGAGCCCCGGACGCCACGTCACGCCGAGTGGATGGACTCCGCTGGCGTTCTCGACCGCACCGGGTTCCTGGAGCAGCGCCGTCCGCACGCTGGTCATGTGCCGTGTTGCCACGGGGAGCGCGTCGTCATAGAACTGCCGCAGGAAGCGCACCTGCTCCTCGGGCGACACGCGCAAACGGCCGTTCAGCCAATACAGCGTGACCGGCCCCGACGTATCGGCGTTGCCGTAGCCCACGCCCACCAGCCAGTCGTGCATTCGTGAGGCGCCGATGCGGGGCGCAATGCGCTGGAACAACCACACAACCGATGGCCGCATCGCCGAGAGCACCGTGTGGTCGCGCTGCCACGCGAGTCTCCCAGGATACGGCGTGCCATCCCAGCGTTCCACGCTCTCCGCAGTGACGGCGCCGGTCTCGAGGGCCAGAAGCGCATGGGGAATCTTGAACGTCGAGGCCGGAGGTAGACGTCCGGTGCACGCTGCGGCATCCGAGCGGTCGGTGCGATTCGACGTGACGTCATGGATGACCACGCACGTGCGCAGGGGCACGGAGGCAGGCGGCTGCGCGGCAGGTTGCGCCAGCTTGGCCGCAGCAAGTCCGACCACGACGAGCGCAACCGACCGAGGCGTTCGCAGGTGGCGAGTCATTGGACCGCGAAGACACTGAGCACGCCTTCGATCGCGCGCGAAGGTGCGGTCGCCAGGGCTGTCCGAACCGCGACGTCGGTCGCGTAGGGCACCGCGGGCAGCTCGCGTGCCTCAATGGCAAAATCGACGTCCAGCACAAACGGACTCGGCGCGACGTGCAGCCGCGCACCATCGAGCCGGATCGTCCAGGGGCCGAGCGATTCCGGCGCGGTGGCGCCCGTGCAGAAGGCCAGCGACAGCAGATCACCGAGGCGCACGTAGACGTAGTCGCGGATGAGGGCCTTCAGCTCCCCACCCGACCGGGCGAGATGCGCGTCGCGGAGCGCGGTCATCGCCGGGAAGAAGTCCCGCCAGTCAGCGTCGTGCCGGTAGCGATCATAGACCGAGATCGCGTGGTGGGCGACGAGCGCTGCGGCCCAGGGGGCGCCCGCGAGCCGGTCCACGCTGCGCGGCCACACGCCCTGGCGCACGGCGACGGGCACCTGCAGGAAATCTCGGATGGTGGAGGTCTCGGGATCGACGGTGAGGGCCGCGTCGGGTTCGCCCCAGCCGTGGTCGTGGTGTTCGATGGCGGTCAGAATGTCGCGCCGCCGCCCGGCACCCGCGAGCGACGCCCAGTGTTCCATCAAGCGCCGGGCCAGCGCAGCATGATCGGCCTGCGTGATGAGGTGCAGCACGCCGGCTCCAGTCCGTACGATCATGCGCTACGCCGACCGCAGGCGACCGTCGCCGACCAGCACACTCGTGCCGCCGACCTGCACGCGGGTGATGTCGGTGCCAGTCACCGCGATGCGGATGTGGATGCGGCTCGGCCGGCCCATCTTCACCCCTTGCGCGCTCACGATGGCGCCGGCGTCGGCGGCGGGCACGAGCCCGTGCTTCACGGCGTAGCAGCCCAGCGGCCCGCTGGCCGAGCCCGTCGCCGGGTCCTCCGATCCGGTCGCGCCCACCATGCGGCTATAGACCGTGGCGCCGTCGGCGCCCTTCTCTGTGGTGAAGACAAACACGCCACGACGCGTCGTGCCCGCCTGCTTGAAGACCGCGTCAAGTTCACGTGCGTTCATCTGCACCGCGTCGACCGCCGCGCGCGACGTCAGGGGCGCGTAGAAGAAGGCCGATCCGCATGACACCTCTTGAATCGGCAGCCCGGGCATGAGCTGTCCGGGCTCGACGCCAATGGCGGCCGCAAACGCAGGTGTTGACGGCAGGGTTGCCCCGTAGGTGGGCCGCTGCTGGGTCATCCAGGCAAATCGCAAGCGGCCTTTGTCCCATTCTAGGGCTACAGGTGTGGGGCCAATGCCAAGTCCAAACACGAACTCCCCGCGGCCGGCAGCAATGACCCCGTCGTCGGCCAGCGCGAAGGCCGAGCCGATGACAGGGTGTCCGGCAAACGGCATCTCGTTACCCGCACGCCCGAAGATCCGGAGACGCAGGTCGGTGCCGGCGGCCTCGGCGGGGAAGGCGAACGTACACTCGGAGAAGTTCATCTCGCGGGTCATCGACGCCATGGCGTCGGTGGCCAGGCCGAGGGGGTCGGTGAACACCGCCAGCTGGTTGCCGGCGTGCGGCGTGCCCGTGAACACGTCGTAGTGCAGGTACCGGCGCAGACCCGGGACGCGGGACATGGCCGCGCCCGACGGCGCCTGCGCATGCAGAGGCAGCGGGTTCGCCGTGGCGGCGCCAAGCGCCGATGCCGCAGCGGTGGTCAACCATGCGCGTCGTGTCGTGCTCATACCCGCGAGTGTACTCCCCGGTCCCGGCCCTCTCAACCCCGCAGTCAGTGCAGCTTGCCGCTGTCGGGCTGACGCTGCATCAGGAGCTTCATCTCGATGAGCTCCACCAGCGTGCGGCAGCGGGCGAGCACGCCGTCCCGCTCGAGCAGCGCCTGTTTTTCCACCGGCTCGAGGTCGAGGTACTGGGACAGCGCGTTGACCAGGTCGTCGTCGGCCATGTCTCGGGGCAGCCGGCTCGCGCCCTCGTTTTCCAGTGACGGCGCGAGCAGGGTTTCGAGGCGCCGTCGTTCTTCGCGCAGCGCGTCGCGGTCGGTGGCGGCCACGTCCTCGTCGAGCGGGGTCACGTGCGCGATGCGGTAGAGCACGCCGTCGGTGGGCGGCTCTTCCTCGTCGATGCGGAACTTGGCGAGCCCGCGCAGGATCAGGTTGAAGCCGCCGTCGTTCTGACGCTCGACATGGGTGATGAGCCCCCCACAGCCCATGCCGAAGACCGGAGGACGCCCCTCGTACGCGACGTCGTGTCCTGGGCGGAGCAGCGTCAGGCCGATGATTCGGTCGCCTTCGAGCGCCTGGGTGACCATCTGCTTGTACCGTGGCTCGAAGATGTGCAACGGCAGGAACACACCTGGAAACAGCACCACGGTCGGCAACGGAAAGAGTGGGAGCAGTGGCGGCAGCATCAGTGAATCGTGCGTGTCTTCTTGTCCAGGTAATCCATCAGCACATACTGGCCCAGCGACTGTGGCGTCGTGAAGTAGGCCTTGCCCCGGCACATCGAGGCGACGCGGCGCACGAACGCCACGAGGTCGTAGTCGCGCGCGAGCATGAAAGTGTTGATGAGGATGCCGGCCTTGGCGCAGGCCGACACTTCGCTGAAGGTCTCTCGGATCACAATCGGATCCAGGCCGAAGGCGTTCTTGTAGACGCGCCCATCGGGCTGCGTGATGGCCGACGGTTTGCCGTCGGTGATCATGATGATCTGACGCATGTCCTTGCGCTGTCGCTCCAGGATACGCCGCGCCAGCTTCAGGCCCTCGCGGGTGTTCGTGTAGTACGGCCCGACGCGGACGCGCCCCAGTTCACGCAGCGGAATCTCTTCAGCGCTGTCGTGAAACAGCACGACGTGCAGCGTGTCGCCCGGGTACTGTGTGCGGATCAGCTGCGCGAGGGCCATCGCCACGCGCTTGGCCGGCGTAAAGCGGTCCTCGCCGTACAGGATCATGCTGTGGGAACAATCGAGCATGATCACGGTGGCGCACGAGCTCTGGTACTCGCCCTGCGCCACCATCAGATCCTCGTAGGTGATCTCCACCTTGGCGCCGGCGCCGCCGGCGCGGTAGGCGCGGGTCACCGCGTTCAGCACCGTACTGCTGGCATCGAGGTTCAGCATGTCGCCGAACTCGTACGGCTTGGGCGCGCCGCTCGCATCGATGCCGGTGGCCATGTCGCGGGTGTCGTGGCGGCCGGCGCTGGCGTGACCAATCGAGCCCAGCAGGTCGCGCAGGGCGCGGTAGCCAAGAAAATCGAGCGCCTTGTCGGTCACCTCGAACTTCGTGCGCTCCGGTTGGCCGTCGCCGTCACCGCCCCCGGCCTGCGCGCGCCGCTGGCGCTCGCTGTCGAGTTCTGGCGACGGCGTGATGTAGCCGGCCTCCTGCATGCGCTCCATGAGCTGCTGCACGAGTTCGTCGAGCTGTTGTTTGGCCGTCTGGGCCTGCTCGCCAAAGAGCTGGTCGAGCACATCGTCGGGCAGGAGGCCGCCGTTCAGCAGCGCGTCGAGGATCGCGTCGTGCAGCGCCTGCATCGTGCGATCGCCGTCGAGCGAGCCGTCGCCAAACTGCGTCTGGAAGCCGCTCGACAGCAGGAGCTCAGAGAGCGCAGAGACGAGCTCTTCCATGTCGAGGTCGTCGGCCAGACTGGGCACGTACTTGCCGTATTTGAATTTCATATTCACGTAGCGGCTAGCGGCTAGCGGCTCGCGGCTAGAAGTTGCCCGCAGTCTACTGTCCGTCGTGCCGTCCTGTCGGGATGCTGCTGATGAAACCTAGCCCCTAGCCGCTAGAACCTAGCCGCTAGTTGTAATACTTCTTCTTCTTGCCCTTGGCGGGCTCTGCGTCGTCGTCCTCGAGCGCGATGGCCGGAGCATTTCGCATGGTCGGTGCCGCGGGACGGCGGACGGGCTCCGTGCCCACATAGCCGCCGGCCTCCGAGCGGCCGATGCGTTTCTGCGCATAGAGGCCTTCGAGCACGAAGTCGATGGCCGCCGCGACGAGCGGGGCTGGCGCACCGGCTGGCAGGCCCGCGCGTCCGGCCAGGTCGACGAGCCCTGGCACCTTCGACGCCTCGACCACGAGGCTCGTGGCCGGCAGGCCGTCGCCGAGCAGCACCGAACCGCCCGCGTCGAACCAGTTCACGGTGGCCGACACATCGGCGTCCACGAAGTAGCCGTCGAACACCTGGGCCACGGCGCTGCGAATCAGCTCGCGCGACACGGCGTCGGCGCCTTTCAGCTCGCCCTCGTACTCGAGTTCGATCTTGCCGGTCATCGACGGCAGCGCGGCATAGACGTCGGTGACGCGCGGCGCCACCACGTCTTCCTTCGCGCCGAGCGCCCGTCGTTCGGCGTTCGACACCACGGTTTCGAGCACGCTGATCGGCAGTCGCTGGCTCACGCCCGACCGCCGATCGATTCGGCGGTCCTGCCGCGCCTGGAACGCCACTTCTTCCACCACCTCGCGCACGTACGTGGGCAGTTCGAGCCGCAGCCCGCGCTCGACCCAGGCCTCCTGCGCGGTCACCGTCATCGCGTCCGCGCGCGAGTGCAGGTAGTGAGTGCGAATCTCGGCACCGATGCGGTCCTTGAGCGGCGTGATGATCTTGCCGCGGGCCGTGTAGTCTTCGGGGTTGGCCGTGAATACGATCATCACGTCGAGCGGCAGGCGCACGGGGAATCCTTTGATCTGGACGTCGCCCTCCTGCAGGATATTGAACAGGCCCACCTGCACCTTACCGGCCAGGTCGGGCAGTTCGTTGATGGCGAAGAGGCCGCGATTGGCGCGCGGCAACAGGCCGAAGTGCATGGCCAGCTCCGAGCCGAGCTGCAGACCCGACGAGGCCGCCTTGATGGGGTCGATGTCGCCGATGAGGTCGGCAATCGTCACGTCGGGCGTGGCCAGCTTCTCCACGTAGCGCGCGTCGCGTGGACGCCACTCGATGGGCAGGTCGTCACCTTCCGAGGCCACGACAGCGCGGCCGTGCGCGGAAATTGGCGCCAGCGGGTCGTCGTGCACTTCGCTGCCGGGCACCACCGGAATGGCGTCGTCGAGCAGGTCAACCAGCGCCCGGATGAGGCGGGTCTTGGCCTGGCCTCGCAGGCCCAGCAGGATGAAGTGGTGCTTGGCCAGAATGGCGTTCACGAGCTGCGGGATCACCGTGTCGTCGTAGCCGACGACGCCGGGGAACAGGCGGTCGCCGGCCCTGAGTTTGACGATCAGATTGTCGCGGACTTCGTCCTTGACGGACCGGCGGCGGACGTCGCCGCTGGCAATGGCTTTCTTCAGGGCGCCAAGCGTGGCGGGTCGAGCGGATACAGGCATAGTGGCTATTATGACGCGGTGAGTCGCCCACGCGGTTTTTCGCCGCCCGCGGTGTTTGCCAGTGACCGTCCCCTGGTGTTTGGCCATCGCGGCGGCGCGAAGATCGGCCCGGAAAACACGATGGTGGCGTTTGCCCGCGGGCTGGCCGCCGGCGCCGACGGCTTCGAGTGTGACGTACGCCTCTCGTCCGACGGCGTGCCCGTCGTGATCCACGACCCCACGCTCGAGCGGACGACCGACCACACCGGTCCGGTCTCCGGACTCACGGCCGAAGCACTCGGGCGCCTCGATGCGACCTGCCATTTTGAGCCCGGCGACCCGGCGTACGCGGCGACCGAGGTCGTGGGCGTGCCCACGCTGCTGAGCGTGCTGCAGCGGTTTCCCTCGGCCCGGGCCATCATCGAGCTCAAAGATACCGAGGACGCCCTGGCGCACGCCGTAGCTGGCCTCGTGGGCCGGCTCGGCGCAAAACAGCGGGTCTGCGTCGGCTCGTTCCACTCGGCCGTCCTCGCCGCGTTCCGCGCAGCGGCGCCCGAGGTGGCGACCGGTGCCTCGATGTCTGAAGCCACGCGCACGCTTGCGCGGTCGTGGATTCCGATCCCACGGTTCTGCCCGGCGGCGTATCGCGCGTTCCAGGTGCCGGAGCGGTCTGGTCGCGTCCGTGTCGTCCGCCCCGCGTTCGTGCGGCAGGTGCACCGCGAGGGCGCGGTGGTGCAGGTCTGGGTCGTGGACACGCCGGCTGACATCCGCCGGCTGCTGGCGATGGGCGTCGACGGCATCATCTCTGACCGCCCCGACCTGGCCGTGCCGGCCCGCGATGCCTGGGCGGCTGACGTTGCACTCGGGTAGCCGCCGGTACAGACGACGGGCGCGACGAGGGTCACTCGCCGCGCCCGTGAAGATCAGCCCCGCCGACCGGCCCTAGCCGGCCACCGAGGTCGCGCGCTAGAACGAGAAACGGAAGCCCACCTGGCCGACGCGCTGCTCGGGCTGCTGGAAGTCGCCGGCAAACGCGTTGGGCTGCATGAAGGCCTTGCTCGTCTGGTTCTGCGTGATGGTGAACGCCGGGTTCTTCGCGTTGAACACGTTGAACACCTCGCCGATGGCCTCGACGCGCGCGCTGCCCTTCAGCTTGAAGCCGTATGACAGTCGCACGTTGCCCTGCGTGCGCCAGGCGCCGCGGCTGCAGTTCCACGTTTCGCAGGCGCCGATGTCCTTGGCGGGCTTGCCCACGCCGTCGAATTGGAAGGCGCGCTCCGGCAGGTCGTTGTTCTCGCGGTTGAGGTTGAAGTCCACGCCACGGATGGTGGGCACCGGCAGGCGCGAGCGGTAGAAGAACGTGGGCGCCACCGTGAAGCCCTTAGCCATCCACACCGCGGCGAACGACCCCTGATGCCGGGCATCGGTGCGCGACGTGGGACCGAAGACCCGGTCGTCGTCGTAGAGAAGTGCGGCGTCCTGCAGCAGGTTCGCATTCAGCTCATCGGACGCGGTGCCGATCTGACTCTTGGCTTTGGCCAGCGTGTAGGTGGCCGTCAAGCCCAGGTTGTTGGACATGCGGCGCTTGAAGCCGGTGATGAGCGCCGTGTACTCGCTCTTGCCCGCGCTGATGGCCGGCCGCGTGCCAATGGCATTCGGCGTAAGGTTCAGGAAGGCCAGGCGCCTGGGGGCCGTGGCGCCGCCGCCAACCACGCCGGTGTTGATGCGTGGCCGCACGTTCAGGTCGCGGCCGTCGGCGCGTACGAAGTCGGCCGTCACGACGGTGTTGCTCATGAGCTCGTGCGACCAGCCAAGTGAGGTCTGCCGGGTGAACGGCATCTGCAGACGCGGGTCCGTGAACTGGCCAAACAGCGGTGTCGCACCGGCCTGGTTCTGGCTCTGGATGTTGGCGAGCGGCTGCCCGACGCGATAGAAGCTGCCATCCGGATTGCGGATGCCCGCCTGGTTATCCACCGACAGCACGGCGCCAAAGCCCTTGCCGGTGGCGTCGCTGGCGGCGAAGAGAGAGTTGGAGTTCGTGTAGGCCATGTCCATGTAGATGCCCCACCCGCCGCGGATGACGTCCTTGCCGTTGCCGCGCACGTCGTAGGCGAAGCCGACGCGCGGCTGCCAGTTGTTGGTGTCGTTCTTCGGAGACTGCCCGAAGTTCTCGAGGCCCTTGATCCCCGTCAGTAGCCCGGCCGCGCCGGCCGCCTGCACTTTCACGTAGTTGGGATTCTTCGACTGGTCGAACTGGTAGCCGTCGATGAGGTCGTAGCGCAGCCCGAGGTTGAGCGTCAGCTTGCCGGTGACCGCCCAGTCGTCCTGCACGTAGAAGCCATACTGCTTGAGCGGGATGTTGGCCGACGCGTCGCCGTCATTGAGCGTGACGGTCGAGATGGGGCCGTTCACGTCATCGGTGAGGTGCGCGTTCTGCACGACGCCTTTGCCCGTGTTGAACGTAATGAACAGACGCGGCTCGTTGATGAAGTTGACCCCGGTCTTGAAGTCGTGGCCGATGCCACCCATGCCCGAGACGTGCCACGAGAAGTCGTCGCGGAACTGCCACTTCTTCTGCTCGGTGGTCTGCGGCGTGTTCGGGCTCTGGCCAATCGAGACGCCGTTCGGAAAGCTCTGGTACGGGTCCTGGCTCCTGGCCGAGATGAAGTTCGCGAAATCGGCGTACTGGAAGATGAACTCATTCAGCTTGCTGCCGCCGATCACCCAGTTGTGGTTGACGTTGATCGAATTGAACGAGTTCTCGCTGTCGCCCCACCCGCTGACCGGGGTCAGGGCCGTGGCGCCGTAGGGCTGCGTGTTCTGGTTCCGGCCGTAGCGCACCGACAGGAAGTTGTTGGGGTTGACGTTGGCCGTGGCCTTGACGTTGACCAGGGTCTCGCGATACGGGGTGGCGAACGTGCCGTCGGAACTCGGGAAGAGACCCTTGGTCGAGACGACCTGTTTGGTGTCCTGCTGCGTCCGCTCGGCCGCGCCGAAGTAGTGCACCTTGTCCTTGATGATCGGGCCGCCAAAGCTGCCACCGAACTGATTCCGGCGGTAGTCCTGCTTGTCCGAGCCGGCGGTCTTCTCGGTCGTGGTGATGGCGTTCATCGACTTGTCGCGGAACAACTCGAAGAAGCTGCCGCGGTAGCTGTTGGTGCCGCTCTTGGTGACGATGTTCATCACGCCGCCGTTGCTGCGGCCGTTCTCGGCCTTCGAGCGCGACGTCACGAAGTTGAACTCCTGGATGGCTTCCAGCGGGAACAGTTGCAGCAGCCCGCCAACGGTGTCGTCGTTGTTGTCGCCGCCGTCGATCTGGTAGTTCACGTTACGGCCGTTGCCGCCGTTGATCTGGGGGGAGTACTGCGTGCTCTTGGTCGGGTCGGAGTGATTGCCCAGACCGACGCCCGGCAGCGTTGCGGCCAGGTTGGCGAACTGGCGGCCGTTGAGCGGGATGCTCTCGATTCGGCCGATGTCCACGATGCCGCCCACTGACGAGACCGTGGCCTCGATGAGGGGCGACTGACCGGTGACCGTGACGGTTTCCGTCAGCGTCGCGATCTTCAGCGCGAAATCAATCGTGATCGTCTGGCTGACGTTGACGATGATTCCCTTGCGCTCTTCCGAGGCGAAGCCGGGAAGCTCCACGACCAGGTCGTACAGGCCGACGTTGAGCGCGCTGAGGCGATAGGCGCCTTCGGCGTCGCTCACGCCCGTGCGACTGAAGCCGGTGGTAGGGCTGCTGGCGGTCACCGTAGCGCCGGGAATGGCCGCGCCCTGGGCGTCAAGCACTCTGCCGAGGATGGTGCCCGTTGTCTGCTGTGCCGAGGCAGTCGCCGCTGTGAGGGCTACTAGGATGACAAGACTTGCAAGCCGAGTTCGCATGGTTCCTCCGATTAGAAAATCTATGTATTTCATCTATGTTTCCAATGTGCTTGAACGCTTGGTCAAATGTCAAGGTCGTCCCAGGCGTCAAGACCAGTCAGGCCAGCCATTTGTGGGCGCCATTTGGGGTGGCACGCGGTTGGTCCCTGGCGAATGAACCCGGCAGACCGCGATTGGCACCCGTTCAAGGCCAACCGGTCACCGAAGCGCGGCCAGCAGGCGCTCCACTTCGGCCCGTTGGGGCGCGTCTGGCGCGAGCTGGCTGAGCAGTTGCCGGGCCTCGGTGGCCGCGGCCGTGCGGTCCCCAGCCAGCGCCAGGGCGCGGGCCAGCGAGAAGCGCGCCTCGAGCAGACGAGGTTCGAGAGTCAACGCTTCCCGCAGCAGCGGCACCGCCTCGGCAGGGCGCCCCTGCTGCAGGGCCAGGATGCCGAGGTTGGCCAGCACCGTCGGATTGCCGGGTTCCGCCCGGCGGGCCGCGGCCAAGGCCTCGGCCGCTCCGGCCAGGTCGCCGGCCCTGCCTCGGCATTGGGCCATGCCGAGGCCGGCGTCTGCCGAGGGCACGCCGGCCTTCAGTGCTGCCTGCAGGTGCGGTTGGGCCACCGCGCAGCGCCCGCGCTCGAGTTCGGCGAAGCCGAGGCGCAAGTGGGCCTGCGGGTTCTGGGGGTCGTCGCGCAGGATCGCTTCGAGCGTTGACACCAGCGCGTCGCCGGACACTTCTCCCGACGTGACCGCGGCGATACGCGCCGCGATGCCAATCATGTCTTTGGGATCGGCCAGCGGGCCTGGCGTTTCGGCGCCGCGCGCGCCGCTCAGATAGCCCAGGGATCGCAGGCGCGCGGTGGCCTCGGGTTGCGCCGGTGCGGCGGTGGGTTCCGCGGCGCTCCATGCGTCGGCCCGCGCCTGCAGCTGGGCCGCGCGTGAGAGGTCGAGCGCGGCGCGGTTGACGGACTCGCCGGCGTCGCGGTCCAGAGCGTAGAGCTCAGGTCGCGGCGCCGCGATGTACTTGGTGGCGCCGTCTCGCACGGCGCGCAAACCCGACCAGCCGAAGTCGAAGTACGGCGCGAACGACTCGGCGTACAGCTCGCGCCGACCCAGAGCGAGGCCGCCGAGCGCGGGCACGAGCGTCAGCCCGTCGCTGTCGGCCGGCGCGGTGCCAGTGAGTGCGGCAATCGTGGACGCCACGTCCACGAGCGACACGTCGTCACGTACGACCGTGCCCGGTATCACGCCCGGGCCGCGCATCACGAGCGGCACACGCAGCGTCGTGTCGTAGACGAACATGCTGTGGCCAATTTCGCCGTGTTCGCCGAAGGCCTCACCGTGATCGGCCGTGGCCACGACCAGGGTGGTGGCGGCGCGCTCGCCCAGGGCGGCCAGCAGACGCCCGGCTTCCAGGTCCGCGGTGGCCACCTCGTCGTCATAGCGCACCGACACCGGCCTGCCCGACCCCGGCGTGCCGTACGGCGCATGCGGCTCGAACAGATGCACCCACAGGAAGACGCGCTCCCCGCGTTCGGCGCGCAGCCAGGCCACCGCTCGGCCGACCGTGTCGGCGCCGGGCCGTTCGTTCAGCGGGCGTCCGTCGGGTGTGCGCGGCAGCTCGTCGTCGTAGCGGTCGAAGCCCCCTGCGAGCCCGAATCTTCGATCTAACGGAAACGCCGACACGAAGGCCGCGGTCGCGAACCCGGCGGCCTTGAGGCGGGTGGCCAGCGTGGCGACTCCGGCCTCGACGGCGATGCCGTTGTGGCGCGCCCGGTGCGCCGGCGGATAACGGCCCGTGAGCAAGCTGGCATGCGAGGGCAGCGTGATCGGGGCCGTGGCCCATGCCCGATCGAAACGCGCGCCCTCGCGGGCCAGGCCATCCAGCGTCGGAGTCCTTGCGCCGGCGGCACCATAGGCGCCCACGCGATCGGCGCGCAACGTGTCGATCGTGATGAGCACCACGCTCAGCGCCTTCGGCGCGAGCGGAGGAGGCGACGATCCACAGGCGGCACCGAGCAGACCGGCGCAGAGGGCCAGCGCCTTCACCCCGGCGCTCATCGCTGGCCCATCTGCCCGAGCAGGGCGCGCGCGGCGTCGCGCTCGCGCGTGCGGCCGCCGGTGGCGGCGACGATCCGGAATTGCGCTCGAGCCCGCGCTACGTTGCCGGCCTGCTGGAGTGCAATCCCGAGGTTGAGCTGGGCCTCGACAAACTGTGGATCGCGCGCGGCTCGTTCGAGCCAGGTGACCGCCTCGGCGGCCTGGCCCTGCTGCACCAGCACGACGCCGAGTCCGTTGGCGGCGTCGGCGAGGTCCGGCGCGCGTTCAAGGGCCTGCAGGTAGGCGCCGGCCGCGCCGTCGAGATCCCCGCTCGCGCGCAAAGCGTTCCCGAGGTTCGCGCGGTAGCCCGCGTTGGTCGGGTCATGCTCGACGGCCTGCGCAAAGACGCGCGCGGCCTCAGCGTGGTTGCCGGCATCGGTGAGCAGCAGCCCCTTACCGTTCAGCGCCGACGGCTCGCGTGGACTGAGGGCGAGGGCGGCGTCTTCGGCCCGTCGCGCCTCGGCGCGCGCGCCGGTGTCTCTCGCGACCACGGCCAGCTCGTGATAGAGCGACCAGTCGCCTGGCCAGCGCGCCACGGCGGCGCGCAGTCGCGTGAGGGCCTCGGGCGCGCGGCCGCTCGCCGCGAGGGCGCGCGCGTAGGTCGAGGCGAAGATCGGCGCGTCGGGATGCGCAGAGGCAATGCGGCCGAGCTCGGGCACTGCGTGCGCGAGACGTCCCGTGCGGCTATCGGTCAGCGCGGCCTCGAACGCCGACCAGTCGCCAATGGCCGAGGCCGGGTCCACATCGACAGCGTCCGTTCGGGGGGCGCTCGCGGCGACGTAGCCGAGCGACCGCAACCGCTGTGCCGTCTCGGCCGACACCGGCGCCGCGGCGCCGCTCGCGCCGGGTGCGGCCGTGGCGCGCCGTACACCCTGGAGTTGCGCGTTCAGTTCCCGCGCCGTCGCGGCGTGGCGTGCCGACACGTCCTGCGATTCGTCCGGGTCGTCGCCGAGGTCGAACAGCCGCGCGCGGTCGGCCATCACGAGCTTCCACCGGCCGCGCACGAGCGCGGACACCGGCGTCCAGGCCGCCACTGTCGGATATTCGGACTCGGCGTAGCTGTCGACGGCGGCGGCAGGCGGCCCGAGCAGGTTGCGGCCATCGGCGCCTGCGGCGGGCTGGCCGGCCAGCGCCAGCACGGTGGGCGCGATGTCGACCACGCTGACCGCGTCGCGCCGTTTTGTGGCCGCGACGCCCGGGGCCCGAATCATCAGCGGCACGCGCAGCGCCGGCTCGAACACGAGCATGCCGTGCGTGGCCTCGTCGTGCGCGCCGAGGCTCTCGCCGTGGTCGCCGACGACCACGATCACGGTGCGCGCCGCATCAGGCCGGCGCGCGACGGCGTCGAACAGTCGCGCCAGTTGCTCGTCGAGGTACGCGATCTCGCCGTTGTAGGCGTTGCCGCTGGCACGCGCGAGCGCGGCGGGCGGGGGCGCGTAGGGCGCGTGGGCGTCGTACAGGTGTACCCACTGCAGCCACGGCGTGGTCGCCGCGGCCCGGGCCAGCATCGCGACGGCCCGGTCGACCACCCGGCCGGCGGACCGTTCGGCGTGCAGTGTGTCCATCGCATCGGGATCCCGCGCGATGTCGTCGTCGTATTCGTCGAACCCGTCAGCGAGACCGAACCGCCGGTCGAGCACGAAGGCGCCCACTACCGCGCCGGTGTGGTATCCCGCCGCGCGCAACTGGGCCGCCAGCGTGCCGCCGCCACCCGCGCGCACGGCGCCGTTC
>JANMDX010000435.1:0-12332 GCA_031376505.1 Acidobacteriota bacterium | reverse complement strand
CGCGATGAGACCGCCCGGTCGCGTCTAGTCGGCGCGCAGCGTCATGCTCGGATCGAGCCTGGTCGCGCGCCAGGCCGTCACGGCGCTCGCCAGGCAGCCCACCACGACGAGCGCGACCGCGATGCCTGAAAGGATCAGCGGATCCCGCGCGGACTGATGGAACAGGAGCGGCTGGAAGGGCCGGGCCGCCGCCAGCGCGAGCGCGAGCCCGATCGCCACGCCCAGGAGGGCCAGCCCCGCGCCCCGAGCGACGACGACGGTCAGAATCCGCCCGCGCGATGCGCCGAGGGCCATGCGCACGCCGAATTCCTGCTCGCGCCGCGCGCCCTCGTAGGCCAGGAGGCTGTGCAGGCCGAGCGCCGCCAGGAGGAACGCCAGCCCACCGAACGCCACGAACAGCGTGGCGCCGAAGCGCCAGGCGCGGAACTGCGGCGTGAACAGGTCCCGCATCGGCACGACGTTTACGTACGCCGCACCGGGCAGCAGCGCCTGCAGCCGTGTGCGCAGCACCGGCATCGACGCCGTGGGTGAGCCATCGAGGCGAACGAACAGCTGGGGCGACGGCGCCTCTGGATACTGGGCCGCCGGCAGGTAGTAGGTGAACTGCCGCGACGGCTCGAGCGATTCCATCGCCACATCCTCCGCGATGCCGACCACGGCACGGCAGGGCCCGCGCTCATCGCCTACGCGAAGGCACTGCGCCAGGGCGTCACGGCCCGGCCAGAGCGCCCTCGCCATGAGATCGCTCACCAGGATCACCGGCGGCGCGCCTTCGCGGTCTTCCGCGCCGAACGCCCGGCCGCGCAGGACGCGCGTGCCGGTCGTGGCGAAGTAGTCGCTCGACCCTGTCTGCAGCGTGAAGCGGCCCAACTCGCCCACGTTGGCGATCCCGCTCACATACAGCGGCCGACCTTCGTTGCTCCAGAACGGCACGGAGGCAGCGCTCGACACATGCGTCACGCCGGGCACCGTGCGGGCGGCTTCGATCATCCGGGCGACCAGCGTACGCATCTCCGTGTCCGGAAGCTGGACGCCGCGCGCATTCACGCTCGCGTACACCACGCGGTCGACGTCGACGCCGACGCGGTGTCCCTCCGCGTGCTGGAGGCTACGCACGAAGAGCGCCGCGCCCACGAGCAGCAGCACGGACAGCGCAGCCTGCACGACGACCAGCACGCCCTGCAGCCGCGAACGTCGATGCGCGGTGCCCCGTCCTCCGGACTTCAGGGCGTCGACGACGTCGACACGGCCGGCCAGCGCCGCCGGCACGATGGCCGTCAGGCTTCCGGCCAGCACCGCGAGGCCGAAGGCGTAGCGCACCGTGCGGAGGTCCGTCAGGACGGCGGCGCCGGCGGCGTCTGGCAAGAGCAGGTTGCGCAGGGCTCCGCCGCCCCACTGGGCGATCGCCATCCCTCCGAGGCCCCCCATGACGCCGAGGGCCACGCTCTCCATGACGATCTGCCGCGTGAGGCGTGGGCGCCCGATGCCGAGCGCCAGCCGCAAGGCCACGTCGCGCTGCCGGCTCACCGACCGCGACAGGAACAGATTGGCGACGTTCGCGCACGCGATGAGCAGCACCACGACGGCGACGCCGCCGATCCACAGCGTGACGCGGGCATCCAGGCCAGCATCCGGGCCGCGGCCGAGATGGATGGGACCGAGCGCCGCGGACGGCTTCGCGATCGCGGGGTCGGTCGCTTGCCCGCCCTCGCGATTCACCACTCGCCAGCTCGCGGTGAAGGCGTTCGACAGGTCCGCATTCGCCGCCGCGATCGAGACGCCGGGCGCCCGCCGCACGAGCACCTCCAGCCACGACCAGTTGTAGGAGGTCGCGTAGCTCGGCCCGCGCAAGGCATGCGCGAATGTGGCCAGGGGGACGTAGGCCGCGGGCGCCCCCTCGTCGCCGAGGCCGGCGAAGCCAGCAGGGGCCACGCCGATGATGGTCGCCTCCAGCCGGTCGACACGCAGGGTCTGGCCGAGCGCGTTCGCTCGTCCGCCGTAGCGGGTCAACCAGTACGAGTGACCCAGGACGACGACCGGCGTGCCCGTCGCGGGCCGATCGTCGGCATCGGTGAACCATCGGCCCAGGATCGAGTGCGCGTCGAAGAACTCCAGGTAGCTGGAGCTGACCACGGCGACGCGCTGTTCTTGAGCGTCCTCGCCCTGTCCCAGCGCGAGCGTCCGGACCTGGAATCCCGCCACGAGATCGAACGAGTGCGTCTCGCGCGTGAAGTCGACGAGGCGCGGATACTGCACGCCGCGGTCGCTCCGGCGCTCGCCGTTCTGCGTCCACTGCAGGTGGACCCGGTGCACGCGATCCGCGTGCCGCAGGCCTTGGGGATCGCGGAACATCAGGCGGTCGACGATGCCGAACATCGTGGCGTTGGCACCGAGGCCGAGGGCCAGCGTGGCCGCGACGCCCACCGTGAACATCCGCTGCGTCCGAAGGGTGCGGACGACGTAGCGCAGGTCCGTCCACAGGTCCTCGACGAGGCGGGTGCCCCGGGCGTCGCGCACGTCCTCCCTGGCGCGCTCGAGGCCGCCGAACCGCACGCGCGCCTGACGGGACGCGTCCTGCGGCGCGAGCCCGCGGGCCTCGAGCTTGTGCTGCTCCTGTTCGAGGTGGAACTGGAGCTCGGCGTCGAGCTCGTCCTCCATGTGGTCGCGCCCCACGAGGGCTCGCCAGCGGTATCGGATCTCGCTCAGCCATCGGTCGAACATCGTGGGCCTCCCCGTTCAGTCCATCGCCAGCACGAGGCGCACGGCCTTCGACAACCGTTCCCATGACGCCGTCTCCGCGGCGAGCTGGCGCCGGCCAGCCCGGGTCAACTGGTAGTACTTCGCCCGCCGGTTGTTGTCGCTCGCGCCCCACTCGGCGGCAATCCACCCCTGGCGCTCGAGCCGATGCAGCGCCGGATACAGTGAGCCCTGCGGTACCTGCAGGGTCTCCTGCGACACCTGATGCAGCCGCTCGGAAATCGCCCAGCCGTGGAGGGCGCCCGCGGCCAGCGCCCGGAGAATGAGCAGGTCGAGCGTGCCTTGCGGTAGATCGAGTCGGTTGTCGCCCACGCCGAGATTCCTCCCTCGTACTTCTACAGGAGACTAGACGATCTCCTTGTAGAAGCGCAAGGGGTGAGCGACCACCGGCGATCGCGGCGCTGGCGCAATCGGCCCATGGACTGCTGCGATTCAGTGCTAGTGCGGGGGCCTAGTCCGTGATCTGGCCCGCACCGCTGGCGTACTCCACGGAGGTTCCAAGGCGCCGTCGATGCGTTCCAGCGGTACTCCCCGATGACCCGGCCGACGTCGAGCTGGCCGGTCACTCGTTTGGAGGCTTCACCGTTTCGACCATCGGCGCGGAGCACGTGGGCATGTCGGTGGTGTACGTCGCGGCCTGGGTGCCGCAGCCGGGCGCATCGGTCGTCGAACTCTTCTTGGGCAGCGATCCATTCGCTGACGGTGACGAAAAGGCAGGCATCGCCGCCTTCGGCGGATTGATCGCCAGTGCGGGCGCTGGTCTGTGTGCCTTGGACATCGACCAGTTGGTCGCCGCGGTCGATCCCTCCGAGCAGGACGCGACCCGGTCGTATCTCGAGCAGACCCAGCGTGTGCATGGCATCGCCGCGCTGCGCCAGAAGTGGAACGGCGATCTGCCGACCTCCGGCCGCCGCACCTGCGTCGTGACCACCGCCGACACACTGGTGCCACCGGAGGCCCAACGGGCGATGGCGGCATCAGATTGCGCCGATGTCGTCGAGATCGACACGGGTCACTCGCCCTTCGAAGAGCAGCCCGCACGCCTTGCCGAACCGTTGGTCGCCACCACCCGCTGATCTCTTAGCCCTCGTTGGCGGCCGTCGTGACCAAGCAAGGTGCTCTGGGAAGTGTCTTATCGTCCCCGGTCGGGTACGGTGTGCGGCATGCCGTCGCCCGCGCACGTCCGCTCCTTGGCCGTTCTGGCCGTCGTCCTCTGCGTCGCGACACTCGATGCCCGGCAGGCCGCCGTGCCGGCGGCCGTGAAAGCGGCGGCAGACGGCATCTCCGGCGAGCAGCTCGCCTGGGACCTCGCCACGCTCGCCTCGGACCAGTAGCAGGGCCGGAACACGCTGTCGCCTGGGTTCGACGCCGCCGCAGACTACATCATCGGTCCCCTGCGACGGGCCGGCTTGAGCCCGGCCGGAGACGCCGGCAGCTTTCGTCAGGTCTACGACCTGCACGAGACACATGTCGACACTGACGCGGCGGTGATCGAAGTGGGCGGGCGCCGGTTCACGCTCGGGCGCGACTTCGTCCTCCGGTCGTTCATGGGGACGATCGACGGTCCGCTGCCGGTCGTGTATGTGAGTCACGGATGGGTGGTGCCCGGGAAGGGCATCGACCCGTACGCGGGTCTCGACGTGAGAGGCAAGCTCGTGCTCGCGCACGGCCCGCGCGCGATGCCGAAGGGTGTCGAGATCCAGCACGTCGGGCGCACCGCCATCAACGCGCAGACGCCGTTTGTGGCCGCCGCCGAGCGGGGAGCGGCCGGCGTCCTCTTCATCACGCAGGCGAGCGAGCTCGTGCGTTGGGACGAACTGCGCGGGGCCAACACCGTGCGCCGAGAGATGGAGCCCGCCGTGCCCTCGGCGTATCTGGCGACGCCGATCACTTCCGTGCTGCTCGCGCCGCCCGTCACCGAGGCGCTGCTCAACGGCGAGGCTCTGGATGGACGCTCGGCGATCCGCGCCGGAGACGAGGGTGTGTATCCCGCCCCGTTCGCCCTGAAGAAGTCCGTCACGGTGCGCCTCGCTCCGGGGGCCCGCACCGTGCTCCGCCCATACAACGTCGTCGCGAAGTTGGCGCGGGGACCGCGACCGAGGCGGTCCGTCATTTTCATCTGGGACAGCGGCGAGGAGCAGGGGCTCTGGGGCACGCGCTGGTTCGTGCATCGGCCGGCGGTGCCGCTCACGCGCATCGTGGCGCACGTGAACGTCGACATGATTGGCGCCAGTCGCAGTCCCGGCGGCGCCGACGCCCTGTCCGCCGATGTGACCGAGCGCGGCGAAGTCTTCGTGCTCGGGCCGCGCGTGCTGAGTGCCTCGGCCGATGCGCTGCTTGCCCGGGTGAACGGCTGAAGTTCAACCACAAGGACGACCGCCCCGATTCCCTCCCGCATTCTTGGACGCATTCGAGGACGACAGCAAACATTAGCAGGGTCTGAGGGTGACAGAGCCTCCATTGTCAGACGCTGGCCTCCCACCGCCGGGTCGTTTTGTGCGGCGTGCTGCCGTGGCACAGCCGCCGCCTCGTTCGGCCCGGGGCGGACGCAACTGGCCGGCGATGACGTGCGGCGAGTCTGCTGACGCGGACGAATGGGCCGGCATTGTGAACGATGAGGGGCAGGCCATCGGTGCCAATCGCAATCGACGAATGCGTGCCGAAGCTCCCGATCAGGCTCTCGTAGATCGTCGTGGAGGCGTTGCCGTTGGTGCAGGCGAGAACTGCCACACCCGTGATGTCAACCGTACGTCGAGATCGCTACGGCGCACCTGCAAGTCACGGCAACGCCACGCGTTGATGCTCCGCTCTAACTGGCACGCGATCTGTCCCAGCCGACGCGGTGGCCCTGCCGTCGGTCGAATACACCACACGCGATCCGGCGGCGGACGTCTGCATCGTGTGGTCCGCGAGCACCTGCAGACGTTTCTCGCCGAGGCAGCGCACCTGCGCGACGGCGAGGGCGTGCCGCGTTTGTCGAGGAGGAGGTCCAGCCGTTCCTGACCTGTGGGTGGCTCGCCGGCGGGTTTGTCCGATTCCGATGCGGCGCCTGCACGGCCGAGCGCCTGTGGCTGACGTTCTGGCGGCGATTGCGCCCGGGGTGCACGGTCTGGTGAGACGCCACGGCGCCGACGCCGATGATGTGAGCGCGTCCGATGCATTCGCGGAGGCGTCGCCGCTGCTGGCGGGGTTGGCCGCGGCGTCCGTGCAGGGGGCGTGGCGCTCGGCGGCCCGCTGGGTGCGCGCCCGCGACGGGTGGCGTCGTCGTCCGTGGATCGCGGCGTGCCTGCGCTGGGCGCGTGCCACGCTCGCTGGGAGGGGTTCGACCTGCACGCCGCGGTGCGGGTGCCGGCCGGACAACGCGACCGGCTCGAGCGCGTCTGTCGCTGCGTGCTGTACCACGGGCTGCTGGCCCCGCTGTTGGCGTGGCGCGCGGAGGTGGTGCCGTGCACCACCCCGCCGGCCACAGTTGACGCCCATGTCGGGGCGTCGGGGTCCGAGCTGACGCCTCGCCCCTCGGCCCGAGGGGCGTCGTGGGCCGACCTGATGCGCCGCGCCTTCGCGGTGGACGGGCTGGCGTGCCCGCGCTGCGGCGGACGCCAGCGGCTGATCGCGCTCATTGAGGCGTCGGATGTGGCGCGGCGGATCTTGACGCACCTTGCCTTGCCGGCCGACGTGCCGAGGGCGGCGCCGGCCCGCGCCCCGCCGTCCGGCGACGACGACGTCTAGTCATCCGTCGCGCTTCCGCCACCCGTATCGTTCTCGTCCACGCGTCCCCCGCACGGTCGCGCTGGCGGTGTGCCCCGGTCGGCCGTCGCGTGGGGCCCGCGTCGGTCGTCGGCGTGTGCGGCGTGGCCCCGGGCGCGCCAATGCGCGCGTGAATCCGCTGTGGGACGCGGTGCCAAGGCGGGAAATCCGCCAGGGAGTGGGGCCAGGGTCTGATAATGGGGGTTCTGTCACCCCCCAGACCCTGCTAATGTTTTCTCTCGTCCCCGCAATGCGCGCGAGTTCCAGGCGCTCAAGGCCGATGCGGCGGCGTCGCCCACCGCCACGCGTGAGTTCCGGCGCACCGAGCGATTGCTGCTCAGGCTCGATGCGGTGGCGCCCGGCGCGGCGGCCGGTGCACTCACCTACAGCGCGCTTGCTGAATCGCCAAGGCGACCGCATGTTCGACCTCACAGTCGTACCGCCACCGCCAGGAGAGCCGGCGACCATCGACGTGTCCTTGGCCAGCCTTCCGGCCGGCGAGTTCCTGATCGAGATTGCTGCCAAGGGCGCAGGCGACGCCGAGAGCACGGAGCTGGTGGCCTTCCGGATGGTGGGCTAGCGAGCGCGGCTCGGTTTCAGGGCGGCGGTCGCGTTGAGTGCAACGGTCACTGGCGGGCGATCGGGGACGTGCGGTTCGACGACCACGGCGAGGAACCGGCCGTCGGCCGACACGTCGTACTGGTGCGGTCCCCCGCCCATCGCACCACCGGGCATGGCCAACGTAAACAGAGGCGTGGCAATTCCCAGCTTCGCCTCTACCCCCAGATTCACCGAGACCGCGATCAGGCGACTGTCCGCCGACAGAAAGTACAGCTCCCTCTGATCGCGGCGCCATCTGGGTTGTGTCCCACCGTCGGTTGATACTTGCACTCGCCTTCCGCGCGTCGGGAAACTCTCGACGTAGATCTCGTAGCGCCCCGATTGATTCGAGGTGTACGCGACCCAGTGGCCATCGGGCGAGAGCGCGGCTTGCGGATAGAGGAATCCGTCGTTGCGAAATGGCACGGACCGTGCCTCGGGTATCGTCATCAGCCAGAGTCCGTTCGCGGTCTCCTGGTCCCCGAACTCCAAGTGGTAGAGCAGTCGCGCCCCGTCCGGCGACCAGCCGTGGGCGGTCAATTGAAACTTGCTCTCGATCAGCGGCACCATCGGTCCCGATCCATCAGCGGGGATCGTCCAGAGGTGCACCGTGGGCCCGCCCTTGCGAGGGATCGCGCTGAACACAATCCGATGTCCCTCTGGCGACCACACTGGATGACGTCCGGGCGACGTCAGACGCGTTGCTGTCCCGCGCTTCGTCTCGAAGACCCAGATGTCGCCGCGACCGTCGTCGTCGGTTCGCATGACCGCGATCCGATTGCCATCAGGAGCGATCGACGGATCGGCGAATCGTCCGGGCGGCCCGACGCTGCCGGTGGGCTTACCGCCCCGTTCGAACCAGGTCAGCCGCGCGACGGGATTCGGATCCGACCGCCGAAGAAATGCCAACGTCCCGCCGGGCGTCACGGCAAACGCGTAGCGGCCACTGTGCAATCTAGCGATGTCCTGCACGACCGCCCGCGGCTCGCCGCCCAGGGCGAGCCGGCCGACGTCGAATGGCTGCGCGAGCAGCACATCCCGGCGAGCGAAAAACAGCAACCCGTCGGAGTACTGACCTTCCGTGACTTCTTCGATCAGACTCTGGCTGTCCCGGCTTCCGAGCGAGCCCACGCGCAGAGCGGATTGACCTCCAGGCGGCGAGTCCGCGAGATATAGGAAATGGTCGCCGTCGGGCAGAAAATGTGGCCATCGGTTGGCGACATATTTCGACGGATCGAGCTGAGTGACCGGCTGCGGTGTGCCACCAGACGCGGGCACCCTCAGCAGGGGTGAACACGTGCGCGGCGCGAACACGATCACGCCGTCTTGGTTCCAGGTGCCTCCGCGGCCATCCTCCGCGTCACAGATCACGAGGGGCGGCCCGCCGGCCGCCGCCACCCGCTTGAGTTGACGGTCTGCGAAGAATCCGATCGATTGACCATCCGGTGACCAGAACGGATATGTCGCGCCATCTGCTCCGGCGACGCGCTGCGTCACCTCGGAGCTCATCGATCGCATCCAGAGCTGCGTGCGACGTTTGTCGTCGATCGTCACCAGAGCGAGACGCTGTCCGTCTGGGGAAAGCGCCATCATGCCCCGGAAGCTGAAGTCTTCGGGTGGCGGGACGACGAACCGCACGAATGCGGGCGCAGGGGGCGACGCGACGCGCACCTGGCTCCAGACTGCTGCGCCGATGGCCAGGGCGGCAGTCATGGCAAGGGCCGCCACAGCCAACCGTTGGCCCGTTCGCTCAGGCGCCGGAGACTGGATCGTGTCCCCACCGGCGATGGGATGGCCAGCAATCCACTTGAGCTCGTCGACCAGATCCGCTGTGGACTGCCACCGGGCGTCAGGGTCCTTCGCCAGGCAGCGGCGTACGACGCGCTCGAGAGACGGCGAGACGTCCGGGCGCAGCGACGATACCGTCGGCGGATCCGTGTGGACGACCGCGCCGATCACCGCAGACGAGGTCGCGCCGTCGAACGCTTTGCGGCCCGCGAGCATCTCGAACAGCACCGCCCCAAACGCAAAGATGTCGCTCCGCTCGTCCGCGCGGCCATCCAGCTGCTCAGGCGACATGTAGGCGAGGGTGCCCATCACACTGAGTGGTGCCGTCAACGAACCCTCCGTGCCGCTCTGTCGTGTCACCTCGTCCTGGTCGCGCAGCCGCGCCAAGCCGAAGTCGAGGAGCTTCACCCCCGTGGGGGTGAGCATGATGTTCGCGGGCTTGATGTCGCGATGGGTGATGTGATGGCGATGGGCGAAGGCGAGGGCCTCGGCCACGTGCGTCGCGATCGACAGGGCCTCGTCAAGCGGGAGTCCGCCCTTCGTGCGGGACAGACGAGCGGCCAGGGTGTGCCCCTCCAGCAGCTCCATCACAAGGAACGCATGGCCCTCGTGATCGCCGACGTCATGCACGGTGCAGATGTGTGGATGGGTGAGGGCCGCGAGGCTCCGGGCTTCGCGCTCGAAGCGCTCCCGGCTGCTCGCAGCGCCGTTCAAGTCGGCGCTAAGCAGCTTGATGGCCACGGTGCGGCCCAGTCGGGTATCGCGCGCCCGATACACCTCACCCATGCCCCCAGCACCCAGCGGGGCCAGGATTTCATAGGGACCGAGACGGGCGCCGTTGGGAAGTGCGGCCATCGTCTGTCATTCTCGCGTCGTGTCGTTGGGCATCACCACGCAGTAGACGAGCAACGCCGTTCCGAGCCGGATCTCGTCTCCACCACAGAGCCCCACGGAATCGCGTACGCGCATGGATCCTCGCCACGAGCCGTGGCGGCTGCCGAGATCCTCGAGCGTCGCGTCGAGCCCGCGGACGACAACTCGCGCGTGATGGCGGGAGAGGGACGGCAGGGGAATCCGCAGGTCGGCGTCTTCGGCGCGGCCGATCACCGTGACGCCCTCGCGAAGCGGGAACTCGCGTCGGTCCCAGACGATGCAGTGCGGACTCGTGGCAGACGCGTTGGCGACGGCGCGCTCCTCGATGACGGTTGCCACGAAGCGATAACCGTGACGGGGCACTGTGGCGACGCAATCACCGGCATCGGCCAGCGCGCGCCGCAGCACGAGCACCTGCTGCGCGAGGTTGCCCTCCTCGACGACTGATCCCGACCAGACCAGCGCAAGGATCTCGTCCTTCGACAGCGCGCGCGTGTGATGGTGCACCAGGGTGACGAGCAGATCGAACGCCTTGGGCGTCAGCGCGATGGCTGTTCCGTCGCGCTCGAGACGACGCTGGTGCGGGACGAGCCGGAAGGGGCCGAACCGGTAGGTGACCACGGCGCTTGGCCATGATTGTAACCTGACTATCGAGTGGCCAGTCGGGGGCTTCCAGCCACGCGCGCGAAGAGCCGAGCGCGTTCCACGGCGTTCAGTGTGTAGGCCGACGTCGGGACGCTCAGCACCTCGCGCTCGCGATAGCGCGCCCGCATGAGCCCCGACGCTTCGTGGCGCCGGCTGTTGAGAAGGACGTGCCCCAGCTCGTGCCCGAGGCTGCGGCCGAGGAGCCTGGCGACCAGGAGTTCGGTGAGCGCCGCAGGGCGTGTGCCCGGGCTGAGCGCGTCGATCAGTGCACGCGCGCGGCCCACCCGGAGAAACACCAGCTGCCGGGCGCGTCCCGCCACGAACGGCACCCAGCCGAGCGCAGACTCGCTGGTCGCGTCTTCAGCCAGGGCTTCCTGGTCCCCTTTCACTGAGACCAGGCGGTCGCAGCTCTCGTCGGAGGGCTCCGCCCAGCGAACACCCACCCCATGCGGCGTCCAGATGGCATCCGATTCCGCCAGTACGACGGCCGCCGCCCGCACGCTGATCGACAGCTTCTGCGACAGGACGAGGCAGACCGCAAGCCGGGGCGCCTGCACTGGGGATTGCGTCGCCGCGGCTGCCGAGCCGGCCAGGGCCATGACGCACGCGCCTGTTGCCCTTGCCACACGGCCCCGCATCGCATCCTCCCGCGCTCGTTCGAGGAGCGCTGCGTGATGCGAGCAGGGTAGACAGAGGGAAGTAGTGCGGTCTTTCGCGCGCCATCAAGGCGCGCTCAATTGTTCTCAATTCGACGAGCGGCTCGTCCTGCGTCGGTGTCGGGACGACCGGGAACATCAGCAGGGTCTGAGGGTGACAGAACCTCCATTGTCAGACGCTGGCCTCCCACCGCCGGGTCGTTTTGTGCGGCGTGCTGCCGTGGCACAGAAACCACAGTGCGGTTTCCACGAGCTCCCACAACGTCCTTCTTACTTCTTCATTTTCCTGAGCGAAGAAGCTGGCGAGGCGTTCCCCTCGAAACGTCCCCTCGCCGACGGGAGCCGCTTTGGGGGGTAATGTGCAATGTTTGATTGCAATTCCTACGTGATCGACTCAAACAATCGAAATATGGGGCGATGGACGAACGTCACTCAAGACCGGACCGCGCCCAGGACGCCCTCGGCGGAGGGGCTGTCTGTCGTTCCGTGTGCCAGAGCCGCGGTGTTGAAGCGGATCACATCGATCGCCCACGGCAGGTCGAAACGGGTGCCATCCCAGGTCGGCAACTTCCCGGTGACGAGTGGTGTCGCGTGATGCAACTCTAGCAGCTCTAGCAGCACTGGCAGGTCGGGCGGCGCAGGAGGGGCGACCGGGAGGGGCGCGCCCTCGGGCCGCAGGAAGGTCAGCGCGCCGTCGAGCCCGCGAATGACGGCGAATCCGCCTTCGTGGACGGCGCGATGATGGCGCCGGCACAGGAGCACGAGGTTGTCGAGGCTGGTCGCGCCGCTGTCGGACCAGTGATGCACGTGGTGGGCGTCGCAGCGGCGAGATGTGCAGCCCGGAAAGCGACAACAGGTGTCGCGGGCAGCCAAGGCACGGCGGATGGATAGTGGAATGGTGCGCGTCTTGCGGCCGACGTCGAGCACGGCGCCGTCGGCGTCGTGGTGCATCCGCACCAGCGAGGCGTCGCACGCGAGGCGCTGAGACGTTTCATAGGAAACGTACAACGCGCCGTGGTCCACCTCGATGGCACCGTCCATGGCCGCGGGGCTCGCGGCTGGAGTCGAGTGCCGGCCGTGGCGATCAGCAACGAGCACCGCGTGACGCTGGAGCGCCAGATCGCGGAGACACTTCCGGACGTCGGGGGACTGCATGTGAATCCGCCCGGGAGGGCGACCGCATTCCGCCGCGGTGCCTTTCTGGGCGAGCGCGACCTGATCGATACGATTCGCGCGTATATTGACATCCACGATCAGCACGCCGTC
>JANMDX010000229.1:0-2801 GCA_031376505.1 Acidobacteriota bacterium | reverse complement strand
CTGGAACGCGCTCAGCGCGGCGGCGATGTCAGGCGTGTCGAGCGAGGTTGGATCCGGAGGAGGCGCCGGCGGAGGGCTGGCGCACGCGCTGGCGAGCACCAGCAACGCCACGACTGCAACCATTCGACGTCCGACCTGCCGACCCAAGCTCTGAGTGTGTGCCCACATAGCCCGGAAGGATATCAGCAGAACAGCGGGATGAGCACAAGAGGACGCCGTCGGCGACTGGGCGCAGATGGCCAGGCGCATGGCATCGTGGCGGCGCCGGGCCGCGTGCGGGAACTGGTCGTGCATCAGACCCAGCCGCGCGACCGATCCGAGCAGGAGATCGCGGGCTACCGCGACGCCTTGCAGCTCATCCATGAGTTGCACGCCGACATGCGGCTCACGCAGAACGTCGTCCTCGCCTCGCGGAACCGCTGGTGCTGCTGCCGCTTGCCGTGCTCGATTTCCTGTGCGTCCATCCGTTCACCGATGGCAACGGCCGGGTGGCCCGTCTGCTCTCGCTCCTGCTGCTCTACCACTTCGACTACCACGTCGGTCGCTATGTGAGTCTCGAACGCATCGTCGAAGAGTCGCGCACCGCACGGCGCCTTGGCGCCTTCGGGATCGCCGATATCGAGCGCGACGCCCCCGGCGTCAGCCGCGACATGGTGCGTCACGTGCTACGACAGATCCACGGGCGTGGGGCCCTTGGGCGCTGCAGGGGTGCGTTTGGCCATCTGGGTTACTCGGAAGAGGCCGACTCATGTCCGGCGTGGCTGATATCACGCACGATGGCGTGCACGGCGTCGATGCGTTCTGTGACCAAGGAGCGGCCGACGGTGAAGCTATAGACACTGGCCGGAATGCACACCACCGAGTGCTTGCCCGCGGCCAGCACGTCGCTGCCCGTTCTGGACGTCACGATGGGAATCGCGATGTCGTGGCGCGCGCAGAATGCGAGCAGGGCCTTCAGTTCGGACGGCCGGTCGATGGGCCGGTCGGTCCACTTCACTTCGAGCGCCAGCGTTGGCTTCTGCAGTGCGTCGAGCCATACGAAGTCCACCTCGCCACCGTCCCATCTGGCGTAGTGCACGGACTGGGCGCTGTGCAACCACTGCGCGTGCACAGCGGTTTCCACCAGGCGCGGTGTGGCCGCGTCGTCGGGCCCGACCGGCGTGAACAACGCCGCGAACATCGACGGGTTGGTCAGGTACACCTTGAACGTGCTGGCGCGCTGCAGTCGACGGGCCGAGTGGTCGACGCGGTGCACGACCTTGATCAGGAACGCCGCCTCCAGGTACTCGATGTAGCGCTTGAGCGTGTTCTTGGCCACGTGCGAGCGCTTCGAGAGCGCCTCGAGCGACACCTCGCTGCCGGTGTTGAACGCCAGCATGGTGAACAGCGAGTTCAGCTCCTGGATATCCTGGATGCCGTACAAGCCTGGCAGGTCGCGCAGCAGGACCTTGTCGATCACGTCCTCTTTCACGAAACGGCTGGGGTCTTTTTGCGCCAACGCGTTCAGCGCCAGCTCGGGATATCCGCCGTAATTCAGGTACGACACGAACTCTTCATTGAGCGCAGCCACCCGGTGCGGCGCGAGTCGTCCGCTCTCTTCGTTGAAGAACTCGCCGAGGCGGCCGCGCAGGTCCAGATACTCGTGGAACGACAGCGGAGGCAGCAGGAAGTCGGTGAAGCGGCCGGCGCCTGACTCGCGGCTCTTGAGCTTCAGTGCCGCGGCCGCAGACCCTGATGCCACGAACCGGACATCCGCATGGCTGTCGACCAGCGTCTTGAGGTGCACTTCCCACTCGCGCAGGTACTGAATCTCGTCGAACAACACGTACAACGGCCCAGCGCCAGACTCGACGGCCGCGGCCTCTCTGAACGCGCCCAGCAACTGTTCGAGTCCGAGACCGTTGTAGAGCGGATGATCGACCGACACGTAGCACACATGGCGGGCTGGTACGCCCGCGGCGAGCAGGCGGCCAATGACGTGCCTCAGCAGCACGGTCTTTCCCACCCGGCGTGGCCCCATGAGCAAGACCGCCCGCCGGATGCCCAGCGCCTGAACCAGAGTCAGGAAACCGTCGAGGTAGGCCCGAGGCCGCAACGACACGTCGGGCGACGGGAGCTGATGGGGGGCTTCCACCATGGGTTTTCCGATCGAATGCGATCAACGACTTGCTGCCGAGGAATGTCTTCCACAGGGTCAGCTTGGCATGATGACTAGTTAAGGTCAATCGACTAATCTTAATCAGTATCTGGCTTGTAAAGCATTTAGAATCAGCTATTTGACAGCCTAAAATAGTGTCGATCTCTAGCTCTACATGGTGAAGCAGCGCCTGTTACACATCCCCGTGCTCTATCTCAGCCGATACATCGTGCGCACGAAGGGCGATTACTACCGCCTGCTGCAAACCGTGCGGGACGAAGACACCTGGGAGGCGCGGGTGCTGTAGATGCTGGCGGCCGTGGAAGACACCGCCCGCGAGGGCATCGCGACCATTCAGGCGATCAAGGATGCGCTGCTGCAGGTCAAGCACGACATCAGACGACGCCACAAGTTCTACAGCCAGGACCTGATCAACAACCTCTTCCTGCATCCCTACACGAAGATCGACTTCCTGAAAGACGACCTCGGCGTCACCAGACTCACCGCGACGCCCCAGCGTTATCTACGCCGCGCTCGTCACGACCAGCCGACGTCCAAGCGTCGCGAGCGCCTGTTCGATCTGGTCCAGCTTCGACTGATGGCGGAAGTCGACCAGCCGGTCCACCTGGGGAAGATGCCAGTCGAGCTTCTTCCCCAGGCGATA
>JANMDX010000379.1:0-4701 GCA_031376505.1 Acidobacteriota bacterium | reverse complement strand
GATGAACTGCGTCTGGGATCGGTGGTGACGACGGTGCGCTACGCCACCGCGGTGCCGACGACCGAAACGGCCGCATCCGTCGTGTAACCGGCGCGCCAGACCTCAGCGGGTGCGCGGCGTGTCGGGAATCGGCGGGGTGATACGGAAGCCGCCGCCGAACTTCCACGTGAGGTTCGTGACGAGCGCCTCGAGCGCGTGGAAGTTCCGGGCCGATACCGTGGTCAAGGTCGTGAGGCCGAGGTCGACGCGCGGCGACAGGCTCATCGACAGACCGGCCCCGACGTTGAGGAATGACGACTGTGTGAAGCGATCGTGATTCGTGCGCAGGTGCAGATGGTCGGTGATGGGCCCCACTTGCAGGCCGTTCCACATCCACTGCCCACTGCCGTAGACGCGAGCGGTAAGACGGGAGCCCGCCTGGACGCCCAGCTCGAGGTCGCCGTTCAGGTGATCGAGATTGAAGTCCTCGGTGTCGATGTCATTGACGAACGCATACGACCCGAGCGCCTGCCAGTAGACCCGCCCGCCGAGGCGCCCACCCAGGCTCGTGCCGAGCGTGAACTCCTCCATGTGCCGGCCGAACGACGAGTGCCCGCGGGTCTCGTAGTCGGTGGTGGGCCCGCCGAACGCCGCAAACGGCGCGATGTTCACGGGGCCCTCGACCAGTTGATAGCGGGCCGCCACGCGGATGTCCTGGAACGAGCCGTGAAACACGCCCGTGTCGAGCGGGCCGTGGCGATCCTCCGCGCGTCCCACCCACTTCGTGGCCAGCCACACCAGGGAGACCTCGGTACTCAGGCGATCGGTGACGCCATAGACCACCTCGCCCACGGCCACATGGAGCCGCTCGCGGCCCAGGCTCGAATCCCGCACCCCAGTGCGCGGGATGTGGTCGCTCGAGCCGACGAACTGATGGGTGACGGTGACGGCGCCCTCACCGCGCGGCGTCACCCACGCCTGCGCGACGGCGGCGTGCGGGGTGGCGAGCAACGACACGAGCACCGCCGCAGCGATCGAGCGGTCGAGCGCTGAACGCGATCTCATGGTGGCTTCAGCGGGCGCCGGCGGCCCGCAGTTCCATCTTGTGATCGATCTCACTCAGCGCGTCGTTGCGATGCTGCCCCGGCAACTGGATGCGGCAGCTGCTGATGGCCTCGGCCGCCTTCTCGTCGGCCACGTTGCCCTCGAAGATCACGGGCACGACGCCGGGATGCGAGGGCGCGAGTTCCACCTGTCGCAGCACCTCTTCCGATTGCGCGAGCCCAGTGAGCACGAGGTCGACCTGGCCCGCGGCCAGCGCCGCTCGCAGCTCGGCAGACTGCGTCACCACAGTGGGCCGATGCCCGGCCCGCTTGAGCACGGCGGCCAGATCGGTGACGCGCGCCGGCACGGAGTTGCGGGGGCTGTAGAGCACGATCGTCGCGGGAAATGCCGCGGCGTAGCGCCCGTAGCGCATCGAGCGGCCGATGCGCAGGAACTTGTCGCCGCACGCCGACAGGTCGACGGTCGAAACGCACGCCAGGCACGCGGTGAGCAGCAGGGTCAGAACGGGTCGCATGGCCACCTCCGAAAATCGACGGAAACCTTCGATGCCGCGCATCATAGCGCCGGCCGCCGCCCGAGTCATGGGGAACTCATGGGGACGGCGTGGAATTGGCGGGAGGGCCCCAGGGCAGCAGCCGCTGCAGTCGCGCGCGCCAGCCATCGTCGCGTGCGAAGCCGTCGAGGATGTGAATATCGCCGCGTAAACGCGCAATCGAGGTCAGCAACCGGGTGCCGTCGGGCGACAGGCTGAAGCCGCGCAGCGGCGGCGTGGTCGGCGGTACGGGTCCCAGATCGGGATTCAGGATGCGCACGGCCTGGGTCGCGACGTCGATGGAGGCGAGTTGCAGACGGTTGTCGTCGCTCTGGCGAATGGCGAGCAGGCTCTTGCTGTCGCGCGCCCAGGTGTGGACGATCCACGGGTCGCGAGAGATCAGCCGCTGCTCCGGCCCCTCGGGCGACACCGCGTAGAGGCCGTCCTCCAGTTCGACGGTGATCCAGAGACCATCGGGCGACCACTGCGGCTGCGTCAGGAAGTTGATGTTGGCGCGAACCTCCGTGAGCTCGCCATTGGCGCCAGGGCGCGTCTTGCCGAGCCGCCAGACGTTGTCGGTGCGGTCACCGCCCACAGCGGTCGTGATGTAGAGGAACGCCAGCCAGCTCCCATCGGGAGACCAGGCCGGTGAGTCCTGATAGCGGGCAAAGCGGCGCGGCACGACGGGGACGGCCGTCCCCCCAGCCAGAGGCTGCACCCACAGGCCAGCGCCCTCGGTGCTCTCTCGGTTGAAGACGATACGCTGACCGTCAGGCGAGAGCGCCAGTCGCGAGAGCAGGAACGTCTCGTCCTGGAAACTTCGGCGCGCCACCACCGGCACGTCCACCGTTCCGTCGACGTCGGTCAGCCAGATCTCTGGAGCTCCGGTGCGGTTGGTGACATAGGCGAACTGACGCCCCGTCGACGACCACGCGGGGTCCGCGTCATCACTCGCATTCGGCCGGCGTACGATCATCGCCCCACCATTCACCGGCATCTCGACGATGTCGTAATGGCTGGCGTCGGCCACGAAGGCAATGCGGGTGCCATCTGGCGACACGCTGGGTTCGTACTCGCTGGTGCTGCTCATCGTGAGCGCCTCGACGACGTTCGACTCGGTGTCGGCGCGCCACAGGTGCGTGCCGGGCGAGCGGCCGAGGACGTCGGCGCCGAAGACGACGTGACGGCTGTCGGCCATCCACGAGAATGGATGGGGCCGACTGAGTGGGGGCAAGCCAGTCAGGGCTTCACGCGCGCGGGCCGAAGGGTAGTCAAAGACCCAAAAAGAACGGCGGTCGGGCGCAGAGTCCGGACCATCGACCGACGCCGCCCACAGCCCGATCTTTGCGCCATCGGGTGAGAAGCGCAGCATCGACACGCCCGTGGCCGCCCGGCCGATCCACTCGCTGGCAAACGCCTCCGGCGACTGACCAACCGGAGACGAACGCCAGAGCTTCATGCGGAAGGCGCCCTCATCCCGCAGGAAGACGAGTGCCTGGCCGTCGGGTGACAGCGTGGCCACGGTGATGTCGCGCAGCTCCATCTGCGGATTGCCACCCGCGGAACTGACCGACCAGAGGCTGTCTTGGCTGCCCGCGAGTGAGATGTAGTAGACGCGCGATCCGTCCGCGGACCACATGGGGTTCCGGCAATCGCCCACGGCCGAGGTGAGTTGCACGGCCCGTGAGGAATCGAGCGTCCGGGCCATCACCTGCATCACCCCGTCCCGTTCCGCGATATAGGCCAGCGTTCGCCCGTCGGGCGACCACACGGGCGAGCCTTCGTAGCCTTCGTCGGTGGCCACCGGCACGATGCGATACTGGCCGAGCTCGCGACCGAGTGGGGCGCTGGTTGGGCCGGCAGCGCCCAGTACGAACAGTGCCGCCGCTCCGCTCAAGGCGGCGGCGACACGCACGATTCTCCGGGTCCGCCACGCCACACGCTCGACCACGGGCACGATCGCGCTGTCGGTGGAGACACGGCCATCGCGCAAGGCTTTCAGGTCGTGGCAGAGGTCGGCGGTCGATCCGTAGCGCTCCTCGGGCAGCTTGGCGAGGCAGCGCTGCACGATGTCCTGCAGTCGGGCTGGCACGCGTGGGTTCAGCTCGCGCATCGCGGGCGGCTCGTCGTGCTGAATCGCCGTCAGCGTCTCGATCGGCGTGGCCCGCTCGAACGCGCGCCGGCGCGTGGCCATCTCGTAGAGCATCGAGCCGAACGAGAAGAGGTCGGACCGGTAGTCGACGGCGCTGCCGCGCGCCTGCTCGGGCGACATGTAGGGCGGCGTGCCCAGAATGGCGTGCGCGGCGGTCTGGGTGTGCGTGCCGACGTCGCCGGGCTGGGCGTCGGTGGCCTTGGCGAGGCCGAAGTCGATGATCTTCGCGCGCCCGTTGGCGATCATCACGTTGCCCGGCTTGAGGTCGCGGTGCACGAGGGGGGCGCGATGGGCGGCCGCCAGACCGTCGGCGATCTGCGTGGCCAGATCGAGCACCCGCGACATCGGCATGGGGCCGGCATCGAGTTCGTCCTTGAGCGACCGCCCGTCGATGAGTTCGGTCACGAGGTAGGGCTGATCGCCATCGGTGCCCACGTCGTGCACGACCAGGATGTTCGGATGATTCAGGCGGCAGGCCGCCCGCGCCTCTTCGAGGAAGCGGCGACGCCGATCGGGGTCGGCATCCACGGCGACGTGCAGCATCTTGAGCGCGACGTCGCGGCCGAGCCGCGGGTCACGCGCCCGGAAGATGCGGCCCTGCCCTCCGCCGTCGATCTCCCCGAGAATCTCGTAGGGACCGACGTTCACGGCGTAGCCTGGGCGGAGGCGGGATTGATCTGGCCTGCGAACACGACGGCACGGTCCTCACAGTGGGGGCGTGAGTGAAGGACTTGTAGCACGCCGGCCTGGTCATCACAAACCCAGAATGTGCCCAGCTCGAGGCCAAGACCTCGGGCTCGCCCCCGCGCCATGGTGACGCCATCGCGGCGTTGCGCCGCAGGGAGGCACCATGACACTCGCTTCATTGAAGACGCGCCTGCGGGCCGGCGGCGCTGGCCGCGCGGCCGCGCTCATCACCCTGCTCATGGCGGGGCAACTCGGATCGGCCAGCACTGCCGGCGCCGACGTGATC
>JANMDX010000359.1:0-1770 GCA_031376505.1 Acidobacteriota bacterium | reverse complement strand
CCACGCCCTCTCCTTGATCAAGCAAGGCCGTCGATGGTCGGATGCTAGTCGCAGACTCGCAGAGGCCATTGCCCACGCAAAGGGGATTGGCTGCCGCGGTAGCGAGGCCCGGGCGCTGGCCGTAAGGCTTGGGATGCATCGACGCCTTGGTCACACTGGGAAGGCGATCCACGTTGAGTCCGAACTTGCACACCTCCGAGCCAGCTCGCCAGACATCAACGTAGTTCTGGGCACGCTTCGAGAACAAGCGGAGGGGGTCGCCTATGCCCCCCAGGCTGTCGGCCAGTCAGGACGCGCGCCTAGATCTCCGCTCGGCACGAATGAGACCATGGCCGACGTCGAGAGGCTGTGCTTGGCCGGGCAGCAGCTTGTGCTACTGGTTGCGGAGCCCGGCGTCGACACTACGGCCTACGTCACTAGGGTGAGCCAGCTCAACCGCTGCGTCGAGGCACCGATACACCAGCCCTTCCGATGGAAAGGGGTGTCAGCGCCTCACGCCTCGCCGGCGTCAGGAGGCGCAGTGCTGGCCCTCTCTGCGCGGCACACGGTTCGTAGGCAGGCATTCATCGCACTGCGACGTTGGGCCAGGAAAGGTCCCGTCGTTCTATCGTTTGAGGGGTCTGCCTCTGAGGGTGATGCGCTCGTGGCACTCGCGGGCACGTTTGATGTCCGTGCGGTTCGCGTGCCTGCGCTTCGAAATCGCAGATCGGATATTGCCAGGCTCGGGCAACAGTTCCTGTCAGACGAGCTGCGCTCTAGACAGGCCACGACACTTACCGCGTCGTTGTCTCTGTCGACGGATTCGTGGAGCTACCTCTCCTGCTACCCGTGGCCCGGGAACGACCGGCAGCTTCGCGCCGTGATGGCCGACCTGGCAACGGCTATTGGCGCGGGCCATTTGGTCTCCTCGGAGCGGGCGGGAGCGGGCGAGCTACTTCTGGAAGACGTAGTTGGTCGGACGTCGAGAATCTGGGCACTGGATCCCAGTGTTCCGCCAACCGCGGGCGGGCCAGAGTTGCTTTCGCGTGCCCTCCCGATTTCTAGCAGCAAGCTCGCAGAATTGTGTCGTGAGCACGGCTTCCGAACACTCGGCGAGTTGGCGGAACATTTAAAGCTGATGTTTGGCTACTCCGGTTCAGTGAGCAGCGTTATTCGCACCCTAAACAGGAAGAAGCATCTCAGGCCACCCTTGAAATGAAGCGTTGGTGCTTGAGCCGGACGAGCGTGAGCGAGGCCGTCATCGGCAGATGCATGAGGTAGTACTTCGTGCGACGCTGACCCTGTCACAGTCGGGCGCGAAGGCGCCGGGTACCGATAGCGGCGCAGGGGCCACCGGCGTGACGCGGGTGTGCCGCCAGGCGCACTGCCACGTCATCACACGCCGCGCGCCCGTAAGATTCGCCTCTCAACCCGCGTTCCTCTAGGTACGTCGACAGCTTCGCTGTCACCACGTACGGCCTTTCAGAGGTCGTGCGTCCTCCCTCGTTCCACGGGTCTTCAGGAGCCGTCGGAACATTCACCCGCACCGCTGGTCTCAGACACGCGGTGTCCCAGGAGGACTTCATGTCCAAGAAGAGCGCAGAGATCGTGTCTGTACGGATCGTTCCGAATGCCACGGGCAGCCCTGTGGGGAAGCTCGCCGATGCGGAACTGGTCTTCGAAGCCGACGCCGGCCCGTTCAGCGGGATGAAACTCATCGGCTTCGCGGTGTGGGAGCGTCGCACCGGCAACGGGCGCAACGTGACGTTCCCGGCCCGGCAGTACTCCGTC
>JANMDX010000317.1:0-7562 GCA_031376505.1 Acidobacteriota bacterium | reverse complement strand
CCCGAGGCGAGCGCGATGGTGCGAATGGCGAAGAGTGACGGCGGCATGAGCGGCTCGTCGGCACGGCGTTCGGCCCACACGAAGATGACAAACGACGTGATCGCGGCGGCCAACAGCGTGCGCACCGTGGGGTCGGTCCAGCCGTGCTGGTTCACCCGGCTCAGCGACAGCAGCAGCGGCACGATCCACCCCGTGAGCGACATCAGGCCCAGCCAGTCGATCGAGCGGTTGCGGCCGAGCGGGGCCACGTACGGGAACGTGCGGTACAACACGCCGGCTGCCAAAATGCCGAGCGGCGCGTTCACGTAGAAGGCCCAGCGCCACGACATGTGATCGGTGATGAAGCCGCCAGCGAGTGGGCCCACGATGGACGCCAGGCCGAACACCGCGCCGAACATGCCCTGGTAGCGCCCCCGCTCGGCCGGGGCAAAGAGGTCGCCGATGATGGTGAAGGTCAGCCCCATCACCGCCCCGCCGCCGATGCCCTGCAGGCCACGGAACAAGATCAGCTGGTTCATGCCGTCGAGCGGAAGCGGGATGTTGCCGGAGGCGCCGCAGAGCCACGACGAGACGACGAAGATCACGAGCCCGATCATGTAGAGCCACTTCCGGCCGTACAAGTCGGAAAGCTTGGCAAACACCGGCACCGCGATGGTCGAGGTGAGCAGATAGGCCGTGGTGACCCAGGGATAGCGATCGAACCCGTCCAGGCTGGAAACCACCCGCGGCATGGCCGTGCCCACGATGGTCTGGTCCATGGCGGCCAGTAGCAAGGTGAGCATCAAGCCCGCCACAGTGGCGAGGCGTTGGCGAGCATCGAGGTGGGCGTAGCTGGTAATCTCGGGCGCGGCAGTGACGGCCCCGAGGGCGGAGGCGGAAGGCATCAGACCCTCTCATGATACCCCTCGATACCAGGTGGGCGCCGAAACGAATGCCGGCTCGTGCAGACGGGGAGTTGCCGAGCGAGGCCGAGCCTTCTATAATCGGTGATTCCGGCGACGCGGTTCGACGCGTCAGACGCGCGCTGGTCCTCCTGCTGGGAGGTCGTTCAACGGTAGGACAGCAGACTCTGACTCTGCTTATCGGGGTTCGAATCCCTGCCTCCCAGCCAATTCACTCATTTGCGGCCGATTCTAGAACTGTGCGCGCCAGCGCTTTGAATCGCAGTTCGCCGCGAATGGGCAATAGCGCGAAATCGTGACCCTCGCGCGATGGCGCAGTGCTTGCGGCGCCGTCGCCGCATGACGATTCGCCGTGCCGCCCGCCTTGCGCTGTTGGTCGGGGTGTGGCTGCTGACTCTGAGCGCCCGGTCAGCGTTCGCCATGTGCGTCACCGACAATCAGGGCTCCTGCTATCGCTACTGGCACACCGATGCGGTGTTACTCGGCGAGGTCCGGGACAGCGTGCAGGTTGGAGAGCAGACGGTCGAGGGATTCTCGCTGGGCCGCACCTACCGGCTCCGCGTGGAGGTGCTCGAAGGCTTTCGCGGCGTTGGCGCGGCTGGCGCGGTCGTGTCCATCGAGTCCTCAACCGGCGAATGTGGGTTCCACGTCGAGGACGGCGAGCGCGTCTTCTTCTACGCCACGCGGCGGAAGGACGCAACGCTCGGGGCCACGATGTACTCGCGCCGGTTCGAAGATGCTGAGGATGACCTCGACTACGCGCGGTCGGCTGCCGCGGGCACGGCGGCGGCGAGAGTCTACGGTGACGTGCTGCACCGCGACGACACCGTGGTGGACTCCAGTCCATTCACGCCGCTTGCGAACGTCACGGTGCGTGTGCGCGGTGTAGGCTTCGACGCAAAAGTGACGACGGACGACGAAGGCCACTACTCGATCCTGCTGCCCGGCGCTGGCCGGTACGAGGTCACGGTCGATCCACCGCCGGGCATGGCGCAGGCGTTCCCCTCCAAAAGCAGCATCGCGATCGGCAAGCCGCAGGAGTGCATGCTCGCGAATTTCCAGTTGCTTTACGAACGGCCGCATCCGCGGCTTCCTGGTTGACGAGACGACGGGCCGCCCGATCCCAAATCTGGTGCTGCGCGCCGGCGACGACCTGCAGGAATCGAAGACCGATCGTTCCGGCGCGTTCGACATCGGTCCCTTGTCCGCCGGCAACTATCGCGTGGAGGCGATGACCGGCGGCGGGGACGTGCTGCTGCTGCGGCACCGTGACGGTCAGGTCCCCAAGGCCCACGGTGCTGCGGCCGCTTGTGGCCAGGCTCTCGCGTCCGCTCAGCACCGTGACCTTTGATCTGACGGGGCTGCCCGGCCACGGCTGGATCGAGATTCGCGAGGTCAGCTATGGCCTGCAGATCGGCCAGGACAAGGAGGCGACGTTCGCGATCGAGCGCGGCGAGACCGTCGAGCTCTACTCGGGGTACGGTGACGGCGACACGAAGAAGGGCACCGTAACGATCGACAAGGACGTGACCCGCGTCAGGCCGTCGCAGTTGGGGTGGCGGCCGGCACAGTAGTCCGTCGCATCCTCGCGAAGGGCCCGGGCGGTCGACTGCAGTCGACAGATAGCACACTAGTCGTGCTATAGTGCCAGCTGTGATTCGCTCGCTGAGCGACGACGCGACCCGGGACATCTGGAACGGCGTCAACAGCAAGGCGGCGCGACGAATTCCCTTGGAGCTCTGGCCGGCGGTGCGCCGTAAGCTCGATCAGATCGACGCCGTAATCGGACTCGACGACTTGAAGATCCCGCCCGGCAACCGCCTCCACGCGCTCGTGGGGGATCTGGCCGGGTATCACGCCATCCGGGTCAACGACCAGTATCGGGTGATCTTCCGGTTCGAAGGGACCGATGCCCACGACGTCCGCTGCACCGACTACCACTGAGGTCCAACCATGCTGCCGACAAGGCGCCCGCCGACGCACCCCGGAGAGATGCTCTTGAAGGAGTTTCTCGAGCCGCTTGGCGTGTCGCAGGTCGAGGCCGCCGCACGGATGAGCATCCCGTTCCAGCGGCTCAACGCCATCGTCAAGGGGCGGCGCGCGGTGAGCGCCGACACGGCGCTGCTGCTCGAAGCGCTGACGCGCTGGGATGCCGAGATCTGGCTGCGGCTCCAGGCCAAGTGGGACCTGTGGCAAGCGGCACAGGCGCGAGGGGTGCGCCCGAAGGTGCGGGCGCTACCGCGGAGCGCGTAGCCGGGCGCTGGCAGGGTCACGCCGCGGTCACGATCCAGTTGCGAAGTTCGTCCCAAACACCCAGCCACTTGCCCTGTTCTCGAACACACCGCTCCCCTACTGACAAGAACACGTTCTGAAGCGGCATCCGGGCCGCGCGCCGCTAACCGATATACTTCCAGCCGTTTGGCACTGATTCCTGGTACTCGCCTGGGCGTCTACGAAGTCCTCGGGCTGATCGGCGAGGGCGGCATGGGGCGGGTGTATCGGGGCACCGATACGACGCTCGGTCGCCAGGTCGCCATCAAGGTCCTGCCGGACGCGTTTGCGGCCGATGCCGAACGCGTCGCGCGGTTCGAGCGCGAAGCCAAGACGCTCGCGTCGCTCAATCATCCGAACATCGCGGCGATCTATGGCTTCGAGAAGTCCGAGGGCACGCACGCGCTGGTGATGGAGCTGGTCGAGGGTGACGACCTGTCGCAGCGTATCGCACGCGGCGCGCTCCCCATCGACGAAGCCTTGCCCATCGCCAAGCAGATCGCCGAGGCGCTTGAAGCGGCGCACGAGCAGGGCATCATCCATCGCGATCTGAAGCCCGCGAACATCAAGGTGCGGCCAGACGGCACGGTGAAGGTGCTCGACTTTGGCCTGGCGAAAGCAATGGAGTCGCCGAGCGCGATGTCGGTCAGCCTGTCGCAGGCCCCGACCATCACGACGCCCGCGATGATGACCGGTGCGGGAATGATTCTGGGCACGGCCGCCTACATGGCGCCGGAGCAGGCGCGCGGCAGGACGGTGGATAAGCGGGCCGACATCTGGTCGTTCGGGGCGGTGCTCTACGAGATGCTCACGGGTACGCGAGCGTTTCCCGGTGAAGGCGTGGCCGAGACGCTGGCGAACGTCATCAACAAAGAGCCTGCGTTGGAGACCCTGCCCACTGCGCTGCCGACGCATATCCGACAGACGCTGCGCCTGTGCCTGCGAAAGCCGCTCCGCGAACGCGTCCCCGACATCGGTGCCGTGCGCCTGGCGTTGGAGGGCGCGTTCGAGACGGCAGCGCCGCTGACGACCGTGGCCGCGATGTCGGAGGCGTCACGCGGACGGCTGGCCTTGGTGGCCGCACTCGTCGTCGCTTTGTTCGTTGCGGCCGCGCTCGCCGTGCCCGCGCTGCGGCATCTGCGCGAAACAGCGTCACCTGCGCCACCCGAAACGCGCCTGGAGTTCGTCACTCCCACCACTGACGATCCCACGTCGTTTGCACTCTCGGCCGATGGGCGACAGATGGTGTTCGTCGCCTCGGGTGACGGTGCGCCCCGTCTGTGGCTGCGGTCATTGGATACGACGACCGCGCGGCCACTCGCCGGCACCGAGGGTGCCACTCGCCCGTTCTGGTCGCCCGATGGCCGTTCGGTGGGCTTCTTCGCCACGAGCGCGTTGAAGCGACTCGATTTGGGAAGCGGCGGCCCGCAAACGCTCGTGCCGGTCATTGCGCCGCAGGGCGGAACGTGGAACACGGATGGCGTCATCGTATTTGCTCCGACTTTGAGCGGGGGGCTGATGCGCATGGACGCCGCCGCCGCCGGCGCGCCTGCAGCGGTGACCACGCTTGCACCCGGACAGCAGGCCCACGTCGCCCCAGTCTTCTTGCCTGACGGTCACCGTTTCCTTTTTGAGATCATCAGCGGGGGCGAAGAAGGAGGCGGAATCTTCCTGGGTGGGCTCGACGGCCGCACGCCGGTTCTGCTGACACCCGACCTCAGTACCGCCACGTATCTGCCGCCATCCACGTCTGCGGGCGTCGAGGCGGCGCGTGACCGCGGTTGGCTACTCTGGGTGAGGGGGCACGCGCTGGTGGCCCAGCAGCTGGATCTCGACAGGACTGCGCTCGTCGGCGATTCGGTCACGCTGGTAAGTGAGGGGATGTCGACCGACGGCTACGGTTGGACCGGTAGCGCGGCGGCGACGGGGCTGATTGCCTATCGGACCGGCACGAACACCCCAAGACGGTTGACCTGGGTGGACCGGTTGGGAATCGTGTTGGGCACCGTCGGCGACCCAGATGTCAACAGTCTCACCAACCCTCGGGTAGCACCCGACGGCCGACGGATGGTGGTATCCCGCAGGGTGGACGGCAACACCGATGTCTGGATGCTGGATGGCACCCGGACGACCCGGCTGACATTCGATCCAGCGCGGGATCAGTTTCCCATCTGGTCAGCAGACGGCTCGCGAGTCATCTACCGGTCGCGCCGAGCCGGCGGCGGCGCCCTCTCCCGGAAGCTCGCGAGTGGCGCGGGCGATGAGGAGCTGTTACTCGCCGCCCCTCAGAACCTCACTCCGATGGACGAGTCTCGCGACGGGCGTTTTCTGGTGTACAGCTGGGCTGACCCGCGCACGATCACCGACCTCTGGACCATGTCGATGACGGACGACCGCTCGCCGTCGGTCTTTCTGGCGACTCCGTTTCGGGAAACCTATGGCGAGTTCTCGCCCGACGGGCGGTGGGTGGCCTACCAGTCCAATGAGTCTGGACGGATCGAAATCTACGTGCGACCGTTCGTGGCGCCGACGGCCGAGACACCTCCGGTCGCGGCATCGAGGCAGTGGCAAGTGTCCACGGCTGGTGGCCTCTATCCCGTCTGGCGGCCCGACGGGAAAGAACTGTATTACATCAATCCCGCCGAGGCGATGATGGCGGTGCCGATCACGATCACCGGCGCGGTGCCCAACCCTGGCGCACCGGTCGAGCTTTTTCGGAAGCGCATCTACGGTGGCGGTATGGATATCCAGGATGGACGACAGTACGACGTCTCCCCGGATGGACGCTTCCTCATCAACACGCTGCTCGACAGCGCCGCCGCCCCGATCACGTTGATCCAGCACTGGAATCCCGACGCGAAGAAGTAGCCCTCGCGCCCGTTCTGACTGAGGCCCCGGCACATCCGTAATGATCTGTTGCGAAGGGAGAGCCAGTGTGGGTGGCGGGCGCCGTCACAGGTTCTGTCGCCGACGGGCGGGCGGCCCCGGCCTCAGGCTGCCGTAACCATCCAGTGGCGAAGTTCGCCCAGGCAGCCAGCCAATCACCTTTTCTAGAACGCACGTCCCCTTACCCATAAAGAACATCTTCTGGGCCGCGTATCTTGCAGAGACCAGCCGAGCGCGGGCGCGTAGCGGGCGCGTGGCGGGGCTTCGGCCGCCTGCATTCGCGCATCATTGATATTACAGATGATGTAATATTATTCTGTGACCAATCTGCAGATGAAGCGCGCCCGGACGGCCCGTCAATGGACGCAGGCCGAACTCGCCACGCGCCTGGGCGTGTCGCAGGGCTACGTCTGCCTGCTCGAACGGGGCGCACGCCCCGTACCAGCAGCGCTGGCAGGCACCCTGGCGCGCCTGCTCGAAATGCCGCCGTCGACACTGCCGGCCTCAGCGGATAGCAACGCCTATGACGCCGGCGGCGCCGCCCGAGCGCTGGCGGCGCTCGGCTACGCGCGATTCGCGAATCGCCCACGGCGTCGCGAGCGCAGGAATCCCTCCGAGGTGGTCCTTCGCTGCCTGCGCGCGCCGGATGTCGACGCCCGGGTCGTGGAGGCGCTGGTGTGGGTACTGGTCGCGCACGCCGACCTCGACTGGACGTGGCTGGTCCGCCACGCCAAGGCAGACGACCTGCAGAACCGCCTGGGCTTCCTGGTGTCGCTGGCGGCAGAGGCCGCGCTACGTGAGGGCCAGGCCGAGGCCCGGGCGCAGCTCACGTCCGCGCGCGCCTCGCTGGAGCGGTCGCGGCTTGTAGCCGAGGGCGCCTTCCGGGCCACGCTGTCGGACGCCGAGCGGCGGTGGCTGCGGCAGCATCGGCCACCCGACGCCGCGCACTGGAATCTGTTGACGAATCTGACGGTGGCGGACATCCCCGATGCGGCGTAAGGTCCTGCACGAACCGTGGCGCACGTTCTTCAAGGCGCTCGACCAGGAGCTCTCCCCCATGTGACCTGCACTGCTTCGGCGGCTTCGTTCTCACCGAGCACTACGGCGTGACTCGGTCCACGATCGACGTGGACGTCGTCGGCGTTCGCGGTGTGGAGGTCGCCGAGATCGCACGGCGCGCTGGCAGGGGCAGCCCACTGTACGGGCGCCGTCGCGCGTTCATCGATGTCGTCACGGTCGCGGAGGTGCCGGACGACTACGAGTCGCGGCTCATCGACATGCACGAGCCGACGCGCTGTAACGGGAGGTCGCGCTGCGAGGCGGACACGATCTGGCTGCGGCTCCAAGCCAAGTGGGATTTGTTGGCACGCGGCACAGGCGCGTGGGCCTCGCCCGAAGGTGCGGGGACTGCCGCGAAGCGCGTAGCCGGGGCGGGCGGATAGCGTCCGACCGGCGTCTACGCCGTCATCACCAGCCCGTTGCGACGTTCGTCCCAGATACGAG
>JANMDX010000311.1:0-3481 GCA_031376505.1 Acidobacteriota bacterium | reverse complement strand
CGCATTCGCACGACCTCCGCGCGCGGTCTTTCAGGGCCGCGCGCGTGTCGTCTTCACGGCAGGAAAGGGACGGCATGATGAACCGCGTGCACACACTTCTCGGTGGCGGAATGTTCGCGATGGTGCTGGTTGCCGGCGTGGCGCACGCCCAACAGGCGCCGCGCGATCCGAAGGACCCGCGCATCGGACTGAAGCCGGGTCACACCGGCGCCGGGGTTGCCGCCAAGAACATGGAGCTCGTGTCGAATCTGCCCAAGCCGCCGGGCTTCTTCGATCCCAAGGCTCCGGCCGGGTCGGTGTCGGCACCTGAACGTCCAGCGGGCGCGCCCCCGGAAGCGCCGCCCGAGCCGAACGCGCCGCCGCCGGTCGGCTCCGGCTTCACGAATTCCGACCTGGCCTTCAAGGGCATGCACGCGGTGGTCGGCAACTACCACGGCTTCAACACCTACGACATCGAGAACGCCAAGCGGCCCAAGCTCGTGGCGTCGATTGTGTGCCCGGGCGGACAGGGCGACGTGTCGATCTACGGCAACCTGCTCTTCATGTCGGTCGAGCAGACGCGCGGCCGCCTCGACTGCGGCGTGCAGGGCGTCACGGCGCCGGTAAGCGTCGAACGATTTCGCGGCGTGCGCATCTTCGACATCACCGACCTGAAGAACCCCAAGCAGGTGGCCGCCGTGCAGACCTGCCGTGGCTCGCACACGCACACGCTCGTGCCCGACAAGCGCGACCCGACGTCCATCTACCTCTACGGTTCAGGCACGAGCAACGTGCGCTCTGGTGAGGAACTGGCGGGGTGCTCCGGCCTCGATCCGAAAGAAGACCCGAACACGGCGCTCTTCAGCATCGACGTCATCAAGGTGCCGCTCAAGAATCCCGAAAAGGCCGCCATCGTGGGCCGGCCGCGCATCTTCGCCGATGCCTCGACCGGCAGCATTTCAGGGCTCTGGCAGGGCGGCAACCACGGCGAGGGCACGCAGACCTCGCGCATGACCAACCAGTGTCACGACATCACGGTGTTTTCGGACATCGGTCTGGCCGCCGGCGCCTGCTCGGGCAACGGCATCCTGATGGACATCTCGGATCCGCAGAACCCGAAGCGCCTCGATGCGGTGACGGACAACGGCTTTGCCTACTGGCATTCGGCCACCTTCAACAACGACGGCACGAAGGTGGTCTTCACCGACGAGTGGGGCGGCGGCGGCCGTCCGCGCTGCCGCGCCACCGACCCGATCACCTGGGGCGCCGATGCCATCTACGACATCGTCGACAAGAAGCTCGTGCCCCGCGGCTACTACAAGATGCCGGCGGCGCAGGGCGAGACCGAGAACTGCGTGGCGCATAACGGCTCGCTCATTCCGGTGCCCGGGCGCGACATCATGGTGCAGTCATGGTACCAGGGCGGCGTGTCGGTGTTCGACTTCACCGACTCCACGACGCCGGTCGAGATCGCGTATTTCGACCGCGGCCCGATCAACGCCACGGAACTCGTGACAGGCGGCTACTGGTCGTCGTACTGGTACAACGGCCAGATCTACGGCGCCGAGATCTCGCGCGGCATCGACGTGTTCAAACTGCTGCCGAGCGAGTATCTGAGCGAGAACGAACTGGCCGCGGCCAACCTGGTGCGGTTCGAGGAGTTCAACTCGCAGAACCAGCCCACCTACAAGTGGCCGCCGAGCTTCGTCGTGGCGAAGGCTTACCTGGACCAGCTCGAACGGCACAAGACGATTGAGCCAGCGCGGGCCAAGGCGCTGCGCGCGGCGCTCGACAAGGGCGATGCCCGCAAGTCGCCCGTGCTCGACGAACTCGACAAGATGGCCGCCGACCTCGTGCGAGACGCGGCGGCCCCCAACGCACCGGACGCGAAGCGTTACGCGGCGATGGGCACGGCGATCAAGGCGCGCACGGCGCGGCTGCGGTAGTTCAGGGCGGCGCTTCGCTTACGCGAGTGCGCGCTCGGCGGCGTCTGGCCACGCGCCGTCGAGGAACGTCAGCAGCGCAGGGGTCACTGCGCCCGGCGCCTCGAGCCACGGTGCGTGGGCGACGTCGGGCACGGTCAGGAGCCGCGCGTCGGGCAACCGCGCCGCCCACTCGCGTCCCGCGGCGTACGGCGCGCTGCGGTCGTGCGTGCCGTGCACGACCAGCACCGGGCACGGCACGGCCGCCAGGTCGACGGCGCGTGCCGGCAGGGCCTTGAGCGACGGTTCGACGTGGGTGGTCCAATAGCCCATGAATGCCCGCTCGTTCGGCTGGTCGCAACGACCCCACGCCGCGACGGCCGGCGCCAGTGTCTGATCGACGACATACAAGGCTGCGAGTACCGCCCAGAAGGCGCGGCAACGCGCGACCGGGTCGTCCGTCGGCGGTGCCTCCCGGAGGGCGCCGAGTCGCCGGAACACGTCGAGCGCCACGGCGTCTGGCGGCGGCGGATCCTCGTGACCCACGCCGTAGCCGGGAGGGCCGATCATCACCATTCGCCCCACGCGACTGGGATAGGCGAGGGCGTAGCGAAGGGCGATGAGCGCCACATACGAATGCCCGATGAGGTCTATGCGCTGGAGGCCCAGATGGATGCGCACCGCCTCGAGGTCGGCCACGTCGTTGAGCACGCCACGCTGGATCACGGTGGAATCGGTGACGGCCGAGGACCGGCCCCGATTGCGTAGATCGAAGACGATGGCGGCGCGGTCGCGCCACAATGGCGACACGTCGTCGGCGTAGTACACGCCATTGGGGACGATGACGGTGGGGGTGCCTCGGCCCACCCGGCGGAAGTAGAGACGCACCCCATCTTGCGCTGGAACGAATCCTTCGTCGACCGACATGCGGCGGCTCCCTTCCCAGGGTGTTCCGGCCCGGACATAGAAAAGCCGCGGCGGCCGCGGCGTCGTGCGATCAGCACCCGTCGCGACCGGAACCGCCGCGACGGGGCGATCCTAGGGTCTTCATGTCGGCCGTGTCAACGCTCGCCTCTCGCACGGTGCGGGTTCCGCGTAGACTGACGATCAGTGACTGCCTCCCGTCTCACTGGCGACGTGCTCGCCCGCGTGCTCGTCGTGGCCGCGACCGATCGCGAATTGGCCCCGTCCGAGGGCTGGTTGGTACTGCGCTGTGGCGTAGGTCCGGTCGAGGCCGCGGCGGCGACCGCGGCCTCGCTGGCCGTCCATCGAGTCGCCGTGGTGCTCCACGTCGGTATTGCCGGAGCGCGGCGCGACTCAGGGCTGACGCCGCCGGCGGTCGTCGTCGGCATCGAGTCGATCTACTGCGACCTGGGAGTGCCTGAGGCGTGGGCACCGCACCGCCTTGTAACGGCGCCCGACCTCGTGAATGCCGTGTGCCGGGTGCTGCCTGCCGCCAGCCGGCAGGTGATCGGCACGAGCGCTCGCGTCGGGAGCACGTCGAACTGTCTTGTCGAGGCCATGGAGGGGTTTGCCGTGCTGCGCGCCGCCGCGCTCGCCGGCGTGCCCGCCGTCGAAGT
>JANMDX010000302.1:0-15176 GCA_031376505.1 Acidobacteriota bacterium | reverse complement strand
GACACGATCACGACGGAGCCCGTGGACACTGCCGCAGCCGTGGACGCAGAAGAACGCGCCCACCGCTGCTTGGAAAACGACAAGGCCGTTTTCCACAGTGACCACCGGCACTTGACAACCGGTCATTCCATATCAGACTAGTCGGCCTTCGATCAGTGCTCTAGAGCAGGGATGCTCTCCATTCGTTCTGCTGACTCTCCTTGGTGGCGGAGCGATCGCGTGGGTCGGGATTCAGCTGCTCTCTCTACCAGGGTAGTATTTCCGAAACGCCATCCAACAGAAGACCGCGTCGGTATGAACGAGCTCAGGTCTCGAAAGACACATGTGGGGGATCGTGGGATGTCATGAGGACGTGGTTGGTCGTCATCGCGCTGACGTTGCTCGCGTGCCTGGTCTGGGTCGGTGTGCCACCGGACGAGTGGCCCGCAGCGGGCACTACAGCGACCTCTCAAGGCCCGTGGTTTGAGGTGCATGTCGAGAGGCCTCTCTCCGCACGGCCCCTCGCTGGGCTCTTCGGGCTCATTCCGGCCGATTCTCTTGCGTTCAGCCACGCGAGCCGTGGCGCTGCCATTGGCGTGGTCGGGGACGACCGCCTCGAGCTCAAGGCCGACGGCTGGGAGTTCTTCCTCGAGGTCGACAGCAAGAGGCAATTGGCTCCTGGGACGCGCCTGGTGTTCCCGAGCTGGCTGGAACGCGGGGGCAGGCCCGTGACGCTGCGCTGCCGACCCGCGGATCACGACCCGCTTCGCCGGGGCGTGGTGGGCGCGATGCACATCGATCGAATGAATGCCGGCTATCTCCGCATCGCTACGCCGGCAGGCGCCGACGAGTTCAGCGGCCACTTCCTGGCTGAGCTCGCCACTTGCGAGAATGCCGAGTCGGGGAAGACGCTTGAGTGGCCTCCAGCACCGCTGACCGTCCGCGGCAGCTTCGGCCGGATCCCGCATCGCACCGGCTAACGAAACCGCCGGCGAGCGATCCGCTCCGGCTCGTCCCCGGTCTCGGCGGCTGCGCCGCGCAAAAGCCATAGCCGGCGGCGCGCGATCTGACGTTTAATCGAGGAATGGGCCGGGTTCAGTTCCTGGCGACCGTGCTGGTACTGTGGACGCTGCCTGCGTTTGCGGGCCAGCCGGCCGCTCCAGATCCCGAAGAACTACAGGTGCTGCGCACCTTGCAGCAGATCGAGACGGCCCTGACGTCCAACGACAAGGCAGCCTGGATGGCGCTCGTGTCGGTGAACGCGGATGCCGACTCGGCTAGCCAGTTCTTCGATGCCGTGGTGCCGCGCGGCGTGACCCGAGCCGTGGTGCGCGAGCGCGACCGGTCGCCGCTTGAAGGCGCATTGCCAGGAGATGGCCATCGGCTCATGGTCGAAGTCTTTCTCGAGAGCGGTCCGCGCGGGCTGTTGGCGACCTGGCGCCTCGACATTCGACGGCCAACCGGCGCGGTGGCTGCGGCTGGCGATGCCGACTCGCCGTGGCGCATCGTGGCGCAGGAACGGCTGTCGGAAGTGGATGCCCTGCATCGCCTGGCGCTCAACCGCGAGCGGCCGTTCACCGCGCGGGATTTCGTGCTGAAGGCGGTGGACTTCGAGTTGCGGCTCATCACTGGTTCGGTGTTTGTCGCCGACACCACCGAAGGGCTGACCGCACTCGTGCTGCTCGGCGACGGCGTGATGCGTTTCGAGCCCACGCCCAAGGCCGAACGCGGCCAGGTGCGCCTCTTTGCCGGCGCCGACGCGATCGAGAGCCGATTCGACACGGCGTTTGTGCGCGTGAACCCGTACGACTTCGAGCAGCATTTGGCCGACGGCACGCTCACGCCCGCCAGCCTCGACCCGAAGCTGCTGAGCCGCGCGCGCGAGGTGTTCGACCAGGACGTGGCTCGCTCGTTCAGTCTCGACCTGAGCGACATGAGCCGCGATTTCTGGTCGGTGCTGCCGCATCCTGGCGACATGGTGGCGGAAGTCCGCACGCGCAAGTTCCGCACGCTCACCTACGCCCGGGCCACGGGCGAAGCCGAGGACGTCACCGTCTTCAGCCGCGAGCGCAAGCGCAACATCTCGGTGTATGCCTCGCCGCAGAAGCTGGCGAGCCGGGGCGCGTACTACAACGAAGACGCGCTGGCCGAGTTCGACGTGCTCGACTACGACATCGACGCCGAGGTGTCGCCAGTGCGCGAGTGGCTGTCGGGCGTGGCCACGATGACCCTGCGGGTAAAGGCGTTCCAGCTGGGCGCGCTCAATCTCAAGCTCGCTGAGAACTTCACCATCTCAACCATCACCAGCAAAGAACTGGGACGGCTGCTGTTCCTGCGCGTGCGCGGCCAGAATTCCGTTGTGGTAAACCTGCCGACCGCGCTGGCGCGCGACGACCAGTTGACCCTCACGATCCGCTACCAGGGTCGGATCGAGCGTCAGGCCATCGACGCTGAGTCGATTCAAGAGAGTCGTTCGCGGGGTCCGGAAGACAACGTCGTCACCGTGCAGGCGGAACCGAACTGGCTGTTGAGCAACCGCGCCGCATGGTACCCGCAGGCAGGGGTGACCGATTACTCCACCGCCAGACTGCGAGTGGCCGTGCCCGCCGAGTACACGGTCGCGGCTTCGGGCGTTCCCGCATCGAGTCCCGACGTGCTCACGCCAGCACCGGGCGCCGTCAACGGGCAGCGGCTCTTCAGCTTCCGCACGACGTCTCCCGTGCGCTACCTCGGCGCGGTCGTGAGCCGGATGACCCGGGCCGACGCGGCCACGGTGGCGCTCGACATCGTGACGCCGCCCCCGCCCCCACCACCCAAGTCGGTGACGCTCGCAGAGCTGATGGCACCCCCAAAACCGCTCGCGGTCGGTAGCCGCAACACGGTCGATCTCGTCATGATGGGCAACCGGCGGCAAGAGAGCCGGGCGCGCGAGGCGCTCGGCACGACCGCCGAGATCTTCAGGTTCTATGCGTCGCTGCTTGGGGACGCGCCGTACCCGAGTTTTACTGTCGCGATGCTCGAAAGCGACTTGCCGGGTGGTCACAGCCCCTCGTACTTCGCCGTGCTGAACAATCCGCTGCCGACGACGCCGTTCGTGTGGCGCAACGACCCGGCCACGTTTCCCGACTTTCCGGAATTCATCCTGGCGCACGAAGTCGCCCACCAATGGTGGGGACAGGCGGTCGGTTGGAAGAACTATCACGAGCAGTGGATCAGCGAGGGCTTCGCGCAGTACTTCGCGACACTGTATGCCCGCGAGCGGCGCGGCGACGACGTGTACCGGTCGGCGCTGCGCCACCTGCGACGCTGGGCCATGACGCATTCCGACCAAGGGCCCATCTCGCTCGGCTACCGGCTCGGGCACGTGAAGAACGAACCGCGCGTCTTCCGTGCGGTCATCTACAACAAAGGCGCCATGGTGCTGCACATGCTGCGGCGGTTCCTGGGCGACGAGGCGTTCTTCGGCGGACTGCGCCGATTCTACTCGGAGAATCGCTACGCCAAAGCGGGCACCGACGATCTGCAGCGGGCCATGGAAGCGCAGAGCGGGCGCCTCCTCGGGCGATTCTTCGAGCGCTGGGTGCTCGACTCGGCGTTGCCGCAAGTGCGCTACAGCAGCGTCGCCGGGGCCGATGGCCTGGTGTTGTCGTACGAACAGACCGGCGACGTGTTCGACGTGCCAGTGACCGCGACGATGCAGTACGCGGACGGCACGAGCGAAGACGTTGTGGTCGTGTTGAGCGAAGCTGCCGGCACGCTCAGCCTGACGCCGCGAGCCACGGTGCGATCGGTAGAGCTGAACCGCGACGATGCGGCGCTCGGGCACTTCGAGCGCAAGTAGCCAGAGTCGGACGCATCGGGCGTCGCCCTATTTGGCCGGCGGCGAGAACTGGTAGAACGTCGCGATCTCGCCGATGCCAGCGCGGATGGCGCGCTGGCCCTGGGCCCGCGCCTCGGCCGACACCGTCTTCGACACGCCAGTCGGCGACCCATCGAGCTCGAACACGTAGTCGCGCAGGGCCACGCCGTCGGCGATGTACATCTGCCGGCCGGCGGCATCGAGCCACGCGTAGATGCTGCCGTAGCTCGAGGCCATCAGGCCGAAGTCCGGACGCGCCGGCGGCGGCGTGCCCTTCGGCCAGAAGAGCGGCGTGCCGAAGAGCGGCGATGTGGTTGTGGGCGGGTGGCCGAGCAGCGAGTACAGGGTCGGCGTAAGGTCGGTCGTGAACGCCGGCGCCGACGGGCGGCTGTCGAGCGTGGCCTGCACGCGCTTTGGCATGTGCACGATGAGCGGCACCTGGACCACTTCTGGATAGAGCGTGTAGGCATGGCCCCAGCGGCCCTCCTCCCCGAGTGAATCGCCGTGGTCGGAGGTCAGCACGATCACGCTGTCGTCGTAGAGGTTCCGCGCCTTCAGGTCGGCGACAAACGCACCGAAGCACTGGTCGAGCTTGCGAACCCGCGAGGCGTACGGTGCGAAGAACCCGTCGTAGTTCTGACCGTCAATCGCTGCGTTCCCTTCGCGGTTCAGCACCGCGACGTGGATGTCCTGCGGCAGCGACCACACGAACGTGGGCGTGCGGTTCTGGGCGATGGCGTCGAGACGGCCGCGCAGGTCGTCGAGCGACGAGCAGAGACGGAAATCGCCGACGCCGCGCCGCTCGTCGAGTTCGGTCAGTGACTGGTCGCGTGGCATGATCACCTGCACGATGTTGTCCATGCTCATCATCCGGGCATAGCCCTGCTGCGACAGCAGGGCGTGCAGGGCGTTCATCGGCGCAAACGGCGTGACGTACTGCTTGTGGAGCAGCATGCCACCAACCCAGATCGAGGGCACGGACAGACCCGTGGCACCATAGCGCGTGAACGCGCGCTCGAAGACCGTGCTTTCGGCCGCGAACTGCTTCACGGCGGGCGTGAACTGCACCCGGTCGTTGTACGGCGACAGGTAGTCGCGGCGCAGGCTGTCGATCACGAAGACGAACACGTGCGGCCGCACGGGCGCCGGGGGGCCATCGAGGACCGCAAGGTGCACGGGTACAGGCGCAGTCGGGATGGATCGCCCGATGTTCGTGTGTGCCTGCAGGTAGTCGAAAAAGGGTGCGCCAGCGGTCGCATCGCCAGGCGCGCCAGAAGCGGCGGCGGTGTTTGCAACCTGCGGCACGGGCCGTTGCAGCCAGTCGCGCAAAGTTCGAAATGACGGGTCGCCGACCGCCCAGGCGTCACCCGCCCTCATGGCCGCGTCGAGCGTGACCGGACCAAACGGCAGCCGGCCGGCGGCCAGCAGGTACACCATCAGCACGCCTGCGCAGGCTCCGAAGGGCAATGCGCCGGGCAGATAGACGCGGGCCGGCGCCCACCGGACGGCCGTGGCCAGAACGAGCACCCACACGACGACGGCGCCAAGCTTGGCGACCACGAAATTCCAGTCCATCGAGCCGCTGGCGGCGCGGAATCCGAGCGCCACGGCGAGGATGATCGCGGTCCAGCCGACGCGGTTTGCGAGCCCGGACGACTGCGCCCAGCGCGGCAGGATGCCGCCGAGCGCCAGTACGACGCCGTCGGGATCGCCGTCATGGCCAGTACGGACGCCGCGGGCGGCAAGCACGAGGCCGATGGTGGCGCCGAAGGCCGCGACCACGCCCTGCGACGCGCCATCGTGCTGCGACACGGCCGGCAGGATCACCATCACGGCGGCGATTCCGACCAGAGCCGCCACCATCACGACGGCACTCAGCGCTTCCCACTGGGCCGGTTTCGACGTCAGGTCACCGAGGGCGCGCACGAACACGAACACCGCAAAGAGCGCGCCGAAGAGCAGCGCATGTGCGCTGATGCTCAGCACCGCGCCCAGGGGGTCGAACGACCGCGTGGCGGCCAACGCGCTGCCCGCGAAGATTGACACCGCGGCACCCGTAGCACAGAGGGCCACGACCGCGTCACGAGCCAGTGGATCAGCAGCCCGTGGGCCGTCGGCCCACGGTGCTTGTGACAGGTCGATGAGTGCGAGCCACACGACCGGCACGAGCGCCGCGGCCGCCAACGCGAGCGCCCACACGCCCGGCTCGAGGCGCGTGAGCGGCGAGGCGACAAACGCGCCCACGCCGGCCATGGCCGCCGTCCACACGAGCGCGGCGCCGCTGATGAAGGCGCGCCTGGCGGCAAGGTCTGGCCAGAGCGCGAGGGCCGTCAGGGGCGCGGCCACTAGCGCAAGCACGCCGTGCCAGCGCGCAAACGCCACCAGTGCCGGCACGAGCCCTGGCTGGAGAAACTGCTCATAGACAAACGGCACCGAGATCAGGAACGCGTAGGCGGCCGACCCGAGCCAGAACAAGACGATCGCGGCGCGGGCGACAGCGGCCAGGCGCGTCATGATGTGGCCTTCTTCCCGGAGGTGCGCTCGAGCCATGGCCGCACTTCCTCGCTGCGCTTCGGGTCGAGCTTGTTGGCGATCTCGAAGCGCTTGCGCGCCTCTGCGTAGCGCGACTCGGTGTAGTCGAGCACGCCGAGCGCGAGGTGCACGTCGAAGTAGTCTTTCGAAAGAGTGGCGGCTTTTTCGAGGTGGACGCGCGCTTCGCGTCGATGACCCGCGCGCTGTTCGGCAAGACCGGCCACGAGCAGGGCGTCGGCGTGGGTCGGCGCCCGCCGCAGCACGGCCGTGGCGCGCTTGAGCGCGTCGGGCAGTTTGTTGCGGTGCAGCTGCAAGCGCGCAAGACCCACTTCGCTGTCGAAGTGCGTCGTGGCCATGTGGATCGCGCGCTCGTAGTACTGTTGCGCCGCGTCGAACTTCGTCATCCACTCGTTGCCGAGGCCGACAAAGAATGCCAGTTCGGCGTTCTTCGTGTCGGCCGCAAAGCACCGTTCGAACGCACTCAGCGCCTTGTCGTACTGGCCAATCCGTCGATACGCGTTGCCTACGCTGGGACACGCCTCGGCCGGCAGCGGCGCGCGGTCCATGAAGAGCTCCCACGTCGCCGCTTCGTCCTTGGGACGTTCGAGCTTGTTGTAGATCTCGGCCAGCCGCGCGAGATAAACGTGCTGGCCGGGGAAGCGCTCGACGATGGCCTTGGTGGGCTCGAGTGCGTCCCGCCAACGCTCGGTCGTGAAGGCTTCGCGGCTCGCCACGAGGAGCCCGTCGATTGCCGCCGCATCCGCGTCCGTGTCGGCCGGCGGCGCCGCCAAGGTGCCGGCCGGGACGCCCTCGCCGCCGGCCGTCGACGGCAGGTTGGCGGAAGCCGACAACGCCGGGCCCGTGTTGACGGCGTTCGAGACGAACAGGCCGAGCCAGAACGTGACCAGGGTCGAGACCGCGAGACCGAGCCGGAGGGCAGGCGACATGGTCACTTGGGACCGGCGGTGCGGTCGAGCCAGGTCTGCACCTCCGCGCGTCGCGCGGGATCGGACAGGAATGCGGCCTCGAAATGCCCGCGCGCCTGTGGCATGCGCGATTCGCTGTAGTCGAGGATGCCAAGCGCCAGGCGCACGTCGAAGTACTCGGGGGCGAGCTGGGCCGCCAGCTCCAGATACTTGCGCGCACCTCCGCGGTGTCCCGCGCGAAGCTCGGCCAGTCCGGCCACGAGCGCGCCCTCGATGTGCGTGGGCACCTGCGTGAGCACCGCGGCTGCGCGGTCGCGCGCATCCGTGAGCGCGCCTTGGTGCAGGTCGAGCCGGGCCATCGACACGCGGTAGTCGTAGCCCGGCGGCGCCATCGCAATGGCGCGCGTGTACTGCCGGCGCGCGACTTCGAGCTCGCCGGCCCACTCGTATCCCAAGCCCAGGAAGTACACGAGCTTCGCGTCTCCTGGATCGGCAGCCAGACAGCGCGTGAACGCCTCGATCGCCTGGGCGTACTGACCGAGGCCACGGTAGGCCCGCCCCACCATCGGACACGCCTGGTCCGGGTGCGGCGACACGGCCATGAAGCGCTCCCATGCCGCGGTCTCATCGGTGGCGCGATGCATCCCGTTGTAGATCCCGGCCAGCCGCGCCAGGTAGTCTGGCCGCGCGCCGTAGCGTTCGACCAGGTCGAGCGTCGCAGCCAGAGCGTCGTCCCACTGTTCCGCGTCGATGGCCCGCAGGGACTCGGTGTCGCGAACGCGTTGGGCGAGTCCGGGCTCTGCGTCAGCGACTGTGCGAACCGGCGCAGCAACTTGCGCCACGGCCGTACCTGCACCGAGCGGCCCTGGCACAAGCAGCGCGGCGGTGAGACACGCGGCCAACCGCGCGCGACGATTCGCGACCTTCGACCCCAGGGACATCAGAAGAAGACCGAAAAGGACGCCCCGAACGAGTGCTGCCACACCGTGCCGAAGCGAGCGCGCTCTTGCCGGCTGGTGCTGCCGGACACGGAGACCACCGTGCGTCCGAGCAGGATCTCGGCACCGGCGCGGAACGTGTCGGCGTCAAGCTGCAGCAGCTCGGCGCGGTCGCTCAGTTCTTCGCGGCTGGAGCCGCGGCTGTAGCCAGCGGTGAGGTAGCTTTCGCCGTCGCCCCGGACGTAGCGCCGCACGAGTCCGTGATATGACACGGAGTCTTCCGGGCCCAAAGGGTCAGGCACTGAGAACACCTTGCCGGTCGCCATCCAGTTACCAACGTACTTCGTCAGCGTGGCCACATAGATGTCGGTCGTCGAACTAAAGCCAAGGCGCCGGACGCCCACCGAGGCCTCGTACCCGCGTCCGAGCGATTGGTAGAGGTCCGCTGCCATGCGGTAGTTCGGGAAGAGCGCGTCGTCCTGGGAACGGCCGTACGACACAAACCCGTAGGTGCCGGGCCGAATGCGCGGATAGAACTCCACCTCGAACAACCGGTCCGAAAAGCCGAAGCGTTCGGCGTGGCTCACCCGGGCAATCACGCTGCCGGCCGGTGTCTGGCGGCTGAGTCCCGCCGAATACTCGTTCCAGGGAATACGCTGGTCCGAGAACCGGTCGCCGCCGTACCCCATAGTGAGGCTCCAGGGGCGGAGCTTCGCGTCGAGGCGGTTCTTGAGGTTCCGCGCCTGCACGTGGCCAGGCTGCTGCGCCAGCAGGTCCATTACGGCCTTCCGTGCTGCCCGGTGCTGGCCCAGGCCGTCGAGGGCGCGCGCCTCGAGCATGATCCACTCGACGTCGTACGGGCGCTGCGAGCGGCCAGTGGCCGCCAGGTTCTGGAGCTCGGTGTAGTTGCCCGTCCACCAGGCCACGTTGGCCAGGGCCACCCGGGCATCGTTGTAGGTCGGCGATTGCTCGAGCACCCGGCGCAGTTCCCGATCCGCGTCCTGATACTTGCCGTCCCACGACAGCACGACCCCAAGCAGCAATCGGGCATCGGCGTCGCGTGGCGCGTCGACCAGCAGCGTCTGCAGCATCGACACCGCCTCGTCACGCCGGCCGGCGATGGCGGCAGACCGGGCGGCAGAACGCACGTCAGGAGCCTGAGCCCAGGCCGTCGGCACGCCGCCGAAGCCTGCAAGGAGCAGCGCCAGCGCTGCAAGCCAGGAGCGAGGTGCGCGGTCCGTATCCACGTCAATAGTTTCGGCCCCGGCCCGGCCCGGCAACAGTCTGCCAGGCGCCGCGGGAACGGCGGCCGAGTTTCGCCCCCATCTTGTTGACCAGATACGACTTCCGCGTCGAGGCCAGCGCGGAAGCGGGCCATTCCGCGTGATATGATTCCGACCGCCATGGAACAGGTGACGCTCTCGATCGACGGTGCCCAGGTGACGGTTCCCAAGGGGACGTCGGTGCTGCAGGCCGCAATTCGCGCCGGCATTCAGGTGCCCTATTACTGCTACCACCCTGGACTGGGCATCGACGCCTCGTGCCGCGTCTGTCTCGTGAAGATCGAGAAGATGGCGAAGCTGCAGACGTCGTGCTCCACGCCTGCCGCCGAAGGCATGGTCGTGCACACCAAGGACGTCGAGAGCACCGACGCGCGCGCGGGTGTGTTCGAGTTCCTGCTCATCAATCATCCGCTCGACTGCCCCGTGTGCGACAAGGGCGGCGAGTGCCCGCTGCAGGACTTCTCATCGGCCTTCGGCAACGTGCAGAGCCGCATGGATTTCCCCCGCCGCACCTTCGACGGCGAGGGCGTGAAAGCCGACGTGGATTTCGGCCCCACGCTGATGCTGAACCGCAACCGCTGCATCATGTGCACGCGGTGCGCCCGCTTCATGAGCGAGATCGACGGCGACGCGCAGATCGGCGTGATCAACCGTGGCAACGGCAGCGAGATTGCCACCTTCAACGAACAAGGCGTGCATTCGCTCCTGTCGGGCAACCTCATGGACGTGTGCCCCGTGGGGGCGATTACGACCAAGCAGTACCGCTTTCGCTCGCGGCCGTGGGACAACCCCAACGCCGTCGATACGATCTGCACGGGCTGCTCGAAGGGCTGCGCCACCACGTCGTGGCTGCGTGCGAAGCCGGAATGGGCGAAGGGCTCGCAGCTCGTACGCGTCACGCCCCGCTACAACCCCGAAGTGAACGGCTTCTGGATGTGCGATATCGGCCGCTTCGACTACGGCTGGGTCGAGGGTCCGAACCGTCTGCGCAAGCCGCGCGTGGCCGCGAAAGATGCGGCGCAGCAGGACGTGACGTGGAAGGACGCGCTCACCAAGGTGCGCGATCTGCTGAATGCCGCAGGCCGGCGTGATCCCGCTTCGGTGCGCTTCCTGGTCTCGGCGCACGCCAGCCTCGAAGAGCTGTTCCTCGTGAAGCGGGTGTCGCAGGAGCTGAAGGGCGACACGAGCGCGGCTCACCTCGCCGTCACCTGGCGCCGCTCCGCGAAGTCGCAGCCCGCCGGCACACAGTTTGTCGTTCCCGCAACCGATGCGCCAAACGTGCTCGGCGCGCGCGACCTCGGCCTGAGCGTAGGCGCGGGCCTCGCGGGCGCGCCGGATCTGTCGGCCCTGCGCACGGCGGTCGAGGCCGGCGGGGTGGACATGCTCTATGTGCTCGACCCTGGTGCCGCTGGGTCGATGGGCGACGTGGCGTGGGTGGTCGAGGCGCGGAAGGCCGGCAAGATCAAGGCACTCGTCTATCAGGGCGTGCTGACCGGGGCGCTCGCCTCCGCAGCCGACGTCGTGCTGCCCGGCGCGGCGTGGGTGGAAAAAGATGGCTGCTTCACAAACGACCAGGGGCGCGTGCAGGCGGCCTCCAAGGCCATCGTGACTCCAGGCGACGCCGTGGAAGACTGGCAGATTCTTACAAGCGTGGCAGCAGCCCTCGGGCTGCCCTTCAGCTACGCGAGCGCAGCGGCGGTGCGCGTCGATCTCGCGGCGGCGCTGGCGGGCCAGACTGAATATGAAGGCCTCGGCGACAAGACGTTCAATCGGCCAGTCAGTGCCGAAACCTGGTTGCAGGCGTCGAACCCTTCCGAACGCTGGAAGTGGGACGTGATGTATCAGGACCTGCCGCCGGTGAAGGGCCACAACGTACAGATGGAGCACGCGGCCAAGCCGTCGGTGATTCCGCTGCGCCTGGTCACCGAAGAACTCGGACGCGCGTCGGAATAGCCGCCGCTCGGGCTCCAGGACAGACAGACACGCATGCGACATCTCGCAGCCCGGTGGTTCGTGCTGGTCGTGGCCGTGGCGGGCGCGGCGGGGCTCGGCTATCGCGCCACCCTGCTCGAGCAACGCGCGCTCGACGTCCGGCGCGGGCTCGCCGCCGCAACCATCGACGTCCGGACCTTGCAGAGCGCCCTGGCCACCACGCGTCGGGCCACGGCGGCCCTGGTCTCGCCGGGGCAGCCGGCGGTGAGCTGGAGCCGGCAAGCGGCCTCGGCCCTCGACACGGTGCGCGCGCGTCTGGCGAGTCTGGTCGCCGTGCCGGGTGGTGAGGGCCTGGCGGCCAGCAGCGAACGTCTCGACCGGCTGGTAGAAGTCGAAGGGCGACTGCGCGAGTACGCCGTCGGTGGACGCGCGCTCATGGCCAGCGATGTGGCCTTTGGCGAGGCGCTGCCTCACATCGACGCGATCGACGAACAGGTCGCCGGCGCGCTGGCGCAGATGGACCGCAGCGCCGATCAGAACCTGGCCGCCACACGCAGCCAGCAAACGATGGCGCTCGCCGGTGCGTTTGGCACGCTGGCCCTCGCGGCGTTGGTCCTGACGCCGCTGGCGCGCGCACGCACCGACCACGCCGGGCCGGTCGCGAGTGCCGAAACGACCGCCGATCCCGGCTCGCTCGACCTCGGCCGGATCGCGCCCGCGGCCGCAGCGGTCGAGGACACACCGCGCCCCGTGGCCCGTGGCCTCGATCTGTCGCCGGTCGCGGCGGTATGCGGCGAATTGGCGCGACTGTCAGACGGCGCCACTCTGGCCTCGGTGCTCGAACGCGTGGCGCCGGCCCTTGGCGCCAGGGGCCTCGTCGTGTGGTTGGCCGACGGCGATCGACGTGCGTTGCAGGCCGCCGCGTCCTGGGGCTACGACGCGCGCCTGGTAGAGCGCTTCCCGTCGGTGCCAGTCACTGACGACAATCCGACCGCGCGCGCGTATGCCACGGGTGCGCCGTGCATTGCCCCTGGGCGCGCGGGTCAGCCAGCGGCCGTGGCGGCACCCATCGTGGGATCGCGCGGTGCGGCGGGTGTGCTCTCGGTGGAACTGACGGCCTCGGGCGGTGTCGCTGCCGACGTCGTGGCCGTGGCCGCCATCGTGGCCGCGCAGCTTGCCACCCTGCTCGAGCCGCTGCCGCGCAGCAAGACCCCAGCCACCGACGCGCCTCACGCGCAGCGCGGCTGAGGCACCCCGCTCGGGGTCCCTGAGGTTAGAACTGCCCCCAGATGTCGATCGCAAACTGCTGGGCGGTCTTGTGCGGGCCGGTGGCCGTCAGATACCGGCCAGGGAAGAACGCCAGATAGCCCAGCGCGATGGTAGCGCGCTTGGCAAACGGGAACCGTAGCAGCACGGTCGCGTCGATCTCGCGCCCAAGTCGGGACGACGGAGCCTCGGCGCGCGAGACGTTCGGGGTGAAGATCGCGTACCAGGTATCGCGACGAACCGACAGCGCTTGATCGTGATACGTCCAGAGAAGCGATGCCGGGCCCGCGATCTTCGAGGTGCCGCCGACCCTGACGTCCGCCATGTTGCGGCCCTGCGAGAGTCCCAGATAGCCGTAGTTGTTGAAGCCCGACGAGTACAAGGTGTCGAACAGGTGCGTCGTGCCGTCGCCGCGGCGGCCGTCGCCGGACGACTGGTAATAGCCGACATACACCGAGTGATTCGGCGTGAAGGCATGGGTCGCCGTCGCGAAGATGGCCGCGGCCTGCAATGTGTCGGTGGACCGGTGGCCCCACTCGACGATGCCTTCGGCTTCCCACGTCACGCCCGGCACGAGCAGCGGCCCGGTCTCCTGGAAGCCAAGCGCGTAGGTCGCGCTGCCGGCGCGCACGCCGGTCTCGCTCGCGGGCCCGTTCGCGTCGATGGTCCGACCCACAAGGTACAGGCGGTGAGCGTTTCTGCGCGTCGATTTCGCGGCTTGCAATCCCCAGAACAGCTCGCCCTGGTGTCGGGTGTTCAAGCCGTACGGCCGGTTATCGACCGGGTCGGCAATGAAGCCCGTCAGGCTCGATGTCGGGCGCTGCCAGGCGAGCGACACCAAGTCGAACGACCTCAAAACCGTGCCGTAGTTTGAGCTGCTCGCCAGCTTGCGCGAGACGCCGACGTCGAGACCGTCGGCCTGCTCGCGCCCGACCTTGAGAGCGACGCCGCGCCCCGGCGTCAGTTTCACGAACGCCTTCACGAAATCGAGCTGGCTGGTGCGCACAGCAAACGTCGACGACCCGTTCGGATTCAGCTCCGGCACGCCGTACGACCTCGAGTCCTGGCCCTGAATCGTCAGCTCGAACCAGCGCTTCTGCACGCTGAAGAACGGCTTGACGCGGTGCCAGCCGAAGCTTGTTCCGTCGTCCTGAGTTCCGTCGAAGTCGAAGTCTTCCGTGCGGGTGGCCCTGATCCAGTACTCGACGGCGTACTTGAGTGTGTATCCGTCGACGGTCACCGACGACGGCGGCACGGGCGCCGTCTGGGCATGGGCAATTGGCGCACATGACAGCGACGCCACGTACACGAGCAACGCGGCGAGCACCCGGCGCGTCAGGAGATCGCCCATGACCGCAGATTCACAAGCACGAGACCGTCACGGTACCCGTGCCTGGATCAGGGTGTCAAGACGGGTGCGGCAGCTGGCTCGCCGGGTCACGACGCGCCGCATCCCGGGCTTGCCTGCCTTCAGGCCGGACGCATCGGTCGCAGCGAGCGTGTGCGTTGCGGCTGCGTGATCGTGGCCTTTACGACGGACGCCTTCTTGTCGCGCAGAATGCCGATCGACACCTCGGCGCCGTCCTTCACGTCCGACAACTCCTCCACGAGCTCCGCGGCGTCGCGCACGCTCGTGCCGTTCACGGTCGTGATGACGTCGCCCGCCTGGAGGCCCGCTTTCTCGGCCGGCGACTCCTTCGTGACGCTCGCCACCAGCACGCCGCCGCTTCCGGCGCCGAAGTAGTCGGCCAGCTGATCGCTCAGCGACTCCACCTGGACACCCAGGCGGCCCCGGCCTCCCGTGCCGGGGATGCGGCCATCGAACCGGAAGTCGAACATCGGCTGACTGCGCCTGGGCAGGTCGCGCAGGCCACGCTCAACGTCGCGTTCGATGTCTCGCGCGACGTCACCGCGCAGTTCGGCCTGCACGTCCACGCCGTCGCGGCCGTTCCAGGAGAACCCCGCCGGCGACGACTCGGGCGTGACGTCGAGCGTCTGACGCGCGCTGCCGCGAAGCACCGACATCTTCACGGTGCGGCCAGACGGCGTCTCCTGCACCAGGCGCGTGAGCTGGCGCGCGCTGCGCACGCGCTCGCCATCGAACTCCACCACGAGGTCGCCGTCCTTCGCGCCCGCCTTGGCTGCGGCGCTGCCCTCGTCCACGCCGTCGATACGCACGCCGGGTTTGGTCGCATCGTCGCTGTCGCTGACCATCAGGCCGAGCTGGCTGCCGCGGCCGTCCAGCCGGATCACGCGGCGATCGCTTGGTGCCACCACGATGCGCTCACGGCGGTCGCCGCGCTCCGCCCTGCCGCCACGGTCCTGGGCGCCGCGCTCGGCGGCTGGGGAGGCGCCGTTCTGCTCCTCGTCATTGGATCTGGCCGCCACGCCCGCGACCACGGCGGTCACGGTCGCTGCAAGCAGGCCGGCAACTATGGCCATGCGCTGACGTCTCATCGCT
>JANMDX010000287.1:0-16370 GCA_031376505.1 Acidobacteriota bacterium | reverse complement strand
GTCTGGCCCGCGTCGGCGTTGCAGTTGAACACCGTGCGGAAACCCGAGGCGGCGTAACCGCGCTCGGCCGCGATCAGGCCCGCCCGGCGCACCATGGCGCCCACCAGCACGTCATGCCCGGGCGCCAGGTCGTTCACCGTGCTGATGTGCGCGCGCGGCACCACGAGCACGTGCATCGGCGCCTGGGGGTTGATGTCCTCGAAGGCCACGAGGTCGTCGTCCTCGAACACGAGCGAGGCCGGAATCTCACCCGCGGCGATGCGACAGAAGAGACAGCCCATCGCCGGAGTATAGGGCAGGCCCCAGGACAATTGCATGTGACAAACCGGCACGCCCGCGTGTCATGATCCCTGGAACGACATCCCCCCGACGTGGCACCGCGCCGCCTTCGTGGAACGGCGGACGCGCATTAGGAGAACACACATGCTCGACAAGTATCGTGACCTGGAAGGGCTCGCCGCCAAGCTCGGCGTTCGTGATTTTTCGTTGACGGAAGTGGCTGGGAAGGTGCAGGTCGCCGGCAAGACCACCTACGCGCTCGAGCGTGATCTGCTGTGGGATGGCATCAAGAAGCACGCCGGCTGGGAAGCCGAAGTAGCGGCCGACGTGAAGGCCGACCGCACCGACATTCACGGCGTGCATACGGTAAAGCCGGGCGAGTCGCTGTCGAAGATCGCCAAAATTCATCTCGACGACGCCGGCCGCTACATGGATATCTTCAACGCCAACAAGGACAAGTTGAAGGATCCGAACATGATCCACCCCGGTCAGGAACTCGTGATTCCGAACCGCTGACGCCGTCTCTCAGCGCGTCGCCACGACTACGCGGGGAATGCCCTGCAGGTCGTGGCGCACGTGCGCCGTCTCTCCCAGTCCCGCCTCGGCCAGCGCCTTCCCGACCTCGGCCCACTGTCCCGCCCCGATCTCCATCACCAGCGTGCCGCGCGGTGCCAGCGCCGTGGCAGCGAGCGCCACGATGGCGCGCACGTCGCGCAGGCCGTCGCGGCCGCCGAAGAGCGCCTGCCGAGGTTCGTGGGCCGCGACTTCCGGGGCCAGCGCCGGCTCGTCGGTCTCGGCCACATACGGCGGATTCGCCAGAATCAGGTCGAACTGCCCGGTCACGTCGTCCAGGTAACTCGTCTGCATGAAGGCGACGCGCGCCGTAACGCCGTACGCGACGGCGTTGGCCCGGGCAATTTCGAGCGCCTCCCCCGAGATGTCGGTGGCCACGACGGTGGCGCGTGGGCACTCGAGGGCAACCGTGATGGCCAGGCAGCCGCTGCCGGTGCCGATGTCGGCTACGCACGGTGAAGGTTGGCCCGCCAGCCGAGTCACGCATTCGTCGACGAGCAGTTCGGACTCTGGACGCGGGATCAGCACGCCAGCGCGCACCTGGAAGGGGCGCCCGTAGAACTCCTGTTCCCCGCGGATGTACGCGACCGGCTCACGCAAGGCGCGTCGCGCCACGAGCGCCGCGAACTTCTGCTCGTAGTCCGGGCCGAGGGGTTCGTCGCGGCGGGTCAGCCAGGTGGCGCGGTCCCACGCGAGCACGTCGCGCATCAGCAACTCGGCGTCGAAGGCGGCCTCGTCGGCAGGAATGCCGGCGCCGACAAGCGTAGTGCGCGCGGCGTCGACCAGATCGCGAAGGCTCGTCACCGCCGACCGCGCTACTTCTTCGCCGGCTCGGCGTCAGGGGGCGTGCTGGTGTTCGTGACGTCCTTCAGGCGCTCGGACTGGAAGAACGTCGTGACCGCGTCGAGCATCTCGGCCAGCTCGCCGTTCAGCACCGTGGGCAGCTGGTGGGTCGTGAAGTTCACGCGGTGGTCGGTAATGCGGCTCTGCGGGAAGTTGTAGGTGCGGATCTTCTCGGACCGCTCGCCCGTGCCCACCTGGCCGCGGCGCTCCTTGGCTTCGGCATCCTGCTGCTTCTGCAGCTCCATCTCGTAGAGACGCGCGCGCAGTACTTTCATCGCCTTTGCGCGGTTCTTGATCTGCGACTTCTCGTCTTGCTGCGACACGACCATCCCGGTGGGGATATGCGTGAGCCGCACGGCGGAATACGTCGTGTTCACGCTCTGCCCGCCAGGGCCGCTCGACATGAACGTGTCGATGCGCAGGTCCTTGGCCTCGATCTGGATGTCGACTTCCTCGGCCTCTGGCAGCACGGCCACCGTGGCCGTGGAGGTGTGGATGCGGCCGCTGGCTTCAGTGTCCGGCACGCGCTGCACGCGGTGCACGCCGCTTTCGAATTTCAACCGGCTGTAGACCCGTTTGCCCTCGATGTTCACGATCACTTCGCGGATGCCGTGGCCGATCTCGCTGAGCGACATCACGTCCATCTTCCAGCCCTGCTTCTCGGCGAACCGGCTGTACATGCGGAACAGGTCGGCGGCAAAGAGCGCCGCTTCTTCACCGCCGGTGCCGGCGCGAATCTCCAGGATGACGTTCTTCTCGTCGTTCGGATCCTTGGGCAGCAGCAGGATCTTGATGTCAGCGAGGAGCGAGTCGCGAGTCGCGGCCAGTTCCGACAGCTCCTCTGCCGCCAGGGCGGCCATGTCGGCGTCGGCGCCCTTCGCCAGCTCGTCGGCCTGCGCCATTTGATCGAGCACCTGGCGGTACTCGCGGTACGCCTGCACCAGCGGCTCGATCTCGGCCAAGGCCTTGGCGTGCCGGCGGTACTCGTTGGGGTCGCTCTGCACGGCTTGCGAGGCCATGGCCGCCGCGTGAGACTCGTAGCGTTGTTCGACGCTGGCCAGTTTGTCGAGCATCCGTTACCTCAGCTCCGCGTCGCCGCCGCCCGAGACCGGCGGAAGGAACGCCACTTCGTCGCCCTCTGAGACAGGCCTCGTCATCCGGGCGTAATCCAGATTCACGGCGCACGACATCGACCGCTCGTAGACGGCCGCCGCCGGGTGCCGCTGCACCAATGCCTGCCATACGTCGCGCACGGTGGCGCCCTCGGGCGCGTCGAGGGTCAGATCGCCCGTGCCGACGAGTTCCCGCAGCCGCGCAAAGAGCTTCACGTTCACGCGCATGCGATTTTCAGCGCGGCCTCGCGCGCGGCCTCGTCGTTGGCGTCCGCGGTGGCGCCCTCGATCCACACCTCGCCGCCCTCGAAGTGCTCGTGCTTCCAGATGGGGACGATCTGCTTGATGCGCTCGATGGCGTAGCGGCAGGCCGCGAAGGCATCGGCGCGGTGCGGCGTTGCGACGGCGATCACCACGCTGGCCTCGCCAATCTCGAGCCGGCCCGTACGGTGATGGATGGCCATGCGGGCGCCGGTCCAGCGCGCTTCGGCTTCCGCCACGATCAAGGTGAGCGCCTTCTCAGCCAGAGGCGCGTAGGCCTCGTAGTCGAGCCACAGCACGGCCCGGCCCACGTTGTGGTCACGCACCAGGCCGACAAACGTCGTGACCGCACCAGCCCCTGGGCCTTCGACGGCACGAAGCACGGCGTCGACGTTGAGGGGTGCGACGGTGATGGCAGTGACGGTGACGGGCAGCATCAGGACGGACCTGGATTATAGCGGCACCGCCGGCCATCGTGAGGTCCGGGCCTATGAGCCCGTTCGCGTGAAACATGTTACCCTTGGGCTCATGAAGACCGTCACAGTGCGAGACCTCCGGCAGCGATGGCCCGACACGGAACGGGCCCTGCAGACCGAGGCTGAAATCGTGGTGACCCGCGACTCCAGACCCGTGGCGAAGCTCGTGCGCTTCACGGCGCCACCCGCAATTCGTGCGCGTTTCGACCCTGTCGCGCATGGCGCCTGGCAGCGACGCATGAGCGGCGGCGCCGTCACCCGTTGGGTCGAAGAAGGGTTGCTCGCCGAGCGGGACGAGCGGTGAACGGCGCGATCTACATCGACAGCAGCAGCGTGTTGAAGATGTTGTGGAACGAGCCCGAGAGCCGGGATGTCCGCGAAGCGGTCGCGCGCGAACACGCCGTCGTGGTTGCGCCTCTGACCGAACTCGAAGTCTCCGTGCAACTGCGCGCGAAGCGCTTTGCCGGGGCGCTGACCAAGCGACGCTACGATGGCTATGCAGCGCAACTGCAGTCGTTCAAGTCCCTTGCGCCGTTCGAGTTTCTCGACCTGCCGGGTACTGTCTTTCGCATGGCCGTCGAGCAGCACCGCGCCGCAGCCGTGCATTGCCGGTCGCTTGACCGGCTCCACCTTGCGTGCATGAGCGAACTAGGACTGCGCCGCCTCATGACCAACGACGCCAAACAGGCCGCCGCCGCGCGCGCGATGAAGCTTCAGGTCGTGAGCCCCGGCGCCTGAGGCCGGGTCGGCCGCTCGGCCGGGGCTCCCTCGAGTAGGGTTCCGGCAGCCGCGCCCGAGTGGGATGCGGCCACCGAGCCGCCAGAGTAGGGCGCCGGTCCGCGCAGTGAGGTCCGGCTACGAAGACCGCTGCTGCCACTGATGGTCCAGCGGGCGATGCCCTTGTCCAAGCGGCACGCCGGTCCGCATCGCGCCCGCCACATACGCCTGGGCCGCACGCGCCGCCGCTTCCAGGGTGTCGCCAAGCGCCAGACGGGCGGTGATCGCCGCAGCAAACGTGCAGCCCGTCCCGTGCGTGTGCACACCGGACACGCGCGGGCCGACGAGCTGCACGACGAGGTCGCCGCCGTCGCCGTCAACGAGCACGTCCACGATGTCGGGCCGGTCGAGGTGTCCGCCCTTCACGATCACGGCGCGCGCCCCCATGGCACGAAGGGCCTGCGCCGCGCGGATGGCGTCGTCCAGCGTCGTGATGGTGATGCCGGTGAGCACTTCGGCTTCGGGGATGTTGGGCGTCACGGCCCGGGCCAGCGGCATCAACCGGTGCCGCATCGCCGCGACCGCGTCTTCGGCCAGCAAGTGGTCGCCACTCTTGGACACCATGACAGGGTCGACGACCAGGTGCGGCAGACGCAGGCGCGTCACGGCCTCGGCGACGGCGTCCACGATGGCCGCCGATGCCAGCATGCCGGTCTTGACGGCGTCGCAACCGAGGTCGCTCACCACGGCGTCAATCTGGGCCACCACCATGTCGGGCGGCGCGACGCGCACGGCGGTCACCGCCACGGTGTTCTGCGCCGTCAGGGCGGTGATGGCCGAGGTGCCGTAGACCCCGAAGGCCGCGAAGGTCTTCAGGTCGGCCTGGATGCCGGCGCCGCCGCCGGAATCGCTGCCGGCAATTGTCAGTGCTGTTCGCATGTTGATAAGATTCGGTCCGTATGACGCATTATCGTGCCGCTCGCCTCTTGGACTCCACGACCCGTCCCGACGCGGGTGCTGTGCGCTTCGGCCTCATGGCCGCACGGGTGGCTGGTGCCACGGCGCTCACCGCCGTTGCCGCCCAGGTCAGCATCACCTTGCCCGGCTCGGCGATTCCGTTCACGCTGCAGCCGCTGGCCGTGCTGCTGGCGGGTGTGCTGCTGGGCGCTCGCTTGGGCGCCCTCAGCCAGGTGCTGTATCTGATGGCGGGCGTGGCCGGGGCCTCGGCCTTCGCCTGGTCGCCCGTGCTGTTGCCTGGTGCGGCCCGCCTGCTCGGGCCAACCGGCGGCTTCCTGCTGGCCTTCCCACTGGCCGCGGGTCTGGCGGGTTGGCTGGTCGCCCGCGGCGTGACGAAGACGACGCTCGGCACCGTGGTCGCGATGGTGGCTGGCCTCGCTGTCGTGTATGCCGGTGGCGTCGCGTGGGCCAGCCTGCTGGTGCCCGCGTCCATCACCCTCAGCGGCCTTGCCACATTCACGCCATACGCCGCGGCCGACCTCATCAAGGTGGCCCTGGTCGCCCCGCTCGTGCCCGCGGCACGACGGGCGCTGTTCGGCGCGCGTCCGTAGGCTTGTCGCCAGCAGCGCCGGCGCGGCCGAAGATCAGGAAGTACTGGAACGGTAGGAACGTCTCCCGCCGTTGCAGGACCAGGCCGCCCGTGGCGGCTTCGGCTTCAATCAACTCCGGCGCCATGCGATCTCGCGGGTCGGGGCCTGGCCCCGCGCCCCCGCCCCGAAAGTCGACGACGCCCACACGCCCGAGCGGCTTCAACGCGGCCGCCAGATTGCGGAACAGCGTCACCCGATCGTCGATCTCGTGCACGACGTCTACGATCAGCACGGCGTCGAGCTTGCCGGCGGGCAGGCGCGGATCGCTGCCGCGCCCGAGCACGGGACGCACGTTCGCCAGGCCCTCGCGTTGCACACGCCTGGTGATCGCGGCCAGCATCTCGGGCTGCACGTCCTGCGCATAGACCACGCCGTTGGGCCCGACGCGCCTGGCCAGCCGCACCGTAAACCACCCACTGCCGGCGCCGACGTCAGCCACCACCGACGCATCGGCGATGCCGAGGGCGTCGAGGATCTGGTGCGGCCGTTGCCACTCGTCGCGGTCGGGCGCCTCGAGCAAACCGAGGTCTTGCGGCGGGAACAGGCGCCCGTGCTGGCTCTTGGATGGCGCCGGCGCCTGTGCCGCAAGCTGCAGGCAGGCGGCCCCCACGACCAGCCCCGCCACGCACGCACCTCTCATTGACACCCTGATTACTATACTAGGGCCATGCTGCCTGCCTTCTTCGACTCCGTCGTCTCCCTCATCGTCAAGACCTCCACCGATTTGCCCCCCGATGTGAGGGCCGCGATGCGCGTGGCCATGGACCACGAAGACGCGCCGCGCGCCGCCCAGGCGCTGTCGATCATCGGCAGGAACATCGACCAGGCGGTCGAGGTGGAAGGCGCCATCTGCCAGGACACGGGCATGCCCACCTTCGAGGTGAAGACGCCGGTTGGCGTGAATCAGATCGTGCTCGAGCAGCGCCTCAAGGAGGCCGTGGCCGAGGCGACCAGGCGCGGCAAACTGCGGCCCAACTCGGTCGACTCACTCACCGGCGAGAACTCAGGCAACAACCTCGGGCCGGGCACGCCGATCATCCACTTCGAGCAGTGGGACCGCGACGAGATCGAGGTGAAGCTGATTCTCAAAGGCGGCGGCTGCGAGAACATGAACATCCAATACTCGCTGCCGACCGAGCTGGCGCATCTGGGCCGTGCCGACCGCACGCTCGAGGGCGTGCGCAAGTGCATCCTGCACGCGGTGTGGCACGCGCAAGGCAAAGGCTGTGCGCCCGGCGCCCTCGGCGTCGGGATTGGCGGCGACCGCACCTCGGGCTACGTGCTCGCGAAGGAACAGCTGTTTCGCACGCTCGACGACGTGAACCCCGACGAGCGTCTGGCCACGCTCGAGGCCGAGGTCATGGGCACCGTCAATCGCCTGGGCGTGGGCACGATGGGCTTTGGCGGCAAGGTGTCGCTCATTGGCTGCAAGGTCGGCGTGGCCAACCGCCTGCCGGCCAGCTTCTTCGTGTCGGTGGCCTACGACTGCTGGGCGTTCCGCCGCCTCGGCGTGGTGCTCGACGCCACGACCGGTGAGATCACGCGCTGGCTCTACCGCGATCCGGCGGTACCCGCGCTGGCCATGATGGACCAGGGTGGCTTTCGCCGTACGGGCCGTGAGATTGCGCTGCACGCGCCGCTCGACGAAGCCACCGTGCGCTCGCTGAAAGTCGGTGACGTGGTGATGGTGAGTGGCCGGGCGTTCACGGGCCGCGACGCCGTGCACCATCACCTGATGTCGCACGAGCCGCCGGTGGATCTGCGCGGCAGCCTCATCTATCACTGCGGTCCCGTCGTGAAGAAGCTCGACGACGGTTCCTGGACGATCACCGCCGCGGGGCCCACCACCAGCATTCGCGAAGAGCCCTACCAGGCCGACCTGATCGGTCGTTACGGCATCCGTGCGGTGATGGGCAAAGGCGGCATGGGGCCCAAGACGCTGGCCGGATTGAAGCAGCACGGGGCCGTGTACCTCAACGCGATCGGCGGCGCCGCGCAGTTCTACGCGCGCTGCATCGAGCGGGTCGACGGGGTGTCGCTGCAGGAGTTTGGAACGCCCGAAGCGATGTGGCATCTCACCCTCAAGGACTTCCCGGCGATCGTGACGATGGACGCGCACGGCAACAGCCTGCACCGCGACGTCGAACAGGCGTCGGGCGAGCAACTGGCCAGGCTGGCCGCGCCTGTGGGGTAACGGCCGGCCGTCGACCGGGTCTCGTCTGTAAGTAATTGTCTGTAAACGAGTTATACGGAGAATGCGCGCTGCATTCTCCGTGCTACACTGGAGGCACCATGCACACCGACACCGCAACTGCCCTCGACGCGCCCATTCCCGTTCTGCCCTCGAGCATCATCAACGTGACCGAGTCGGCGGCCGGCAAGATTCGCGAGCTGCTGGTTGAAGAAGGCAAGGCCGAGAGCGGCCTGCGCGTGTTCGTGCAGGGCGGCGGTTGTTCGGGCTTTCAGTACGGCCTGATGATCGAGGAATCGGGCGGCGTCGGCGACCAGGTGTTCGAGTCGCACGGCGTGCGGCTCTTTGTCGATCCGGTGAGCCTCAGCTACCTCAAGGGCGCCGAGGTTGATTTCGTCGACACCATCACCGGTGGCGGCTTCACCATCAAGAACCCGTCCGCGACCTCCACGTGCGGGTGCGGGTCGTCGTTCAGCGCCTGACGTCCATGCCGCGGCGCGACTGGTCGCGAGCCTGTGAGGGCGTCGCGGGCGCCGTGCCGTCGCTCGTCTCGTCACGGTGCCGGTCATGGCGATGAACGCGTTTCCCGACATCGAGCGCCTGCGTCCCGCGGGCACGAAGCGCTCCGGCAAGCGCGACCAGATCGTGAACACCTTCCTGCGGCAGGAGGGTCACCTGAGCGCCGACGATCTCGTCGAGGTCATCAAGCACGACGATCACCGCATCAGTCGCGCCACGGTGTATCGCACGCTGCAGTGGATGGTGGCGGCCGGCATCGCGCGCAAGGTGGATTTCGGCGAGGGCCGCTTCCGGTTCGAGCACTCCTACCGGCACCCGCGTCACTACCATCTCATCTGCAAGACCTGCAATCGCTCGTTCGAGTTCCTGAGCTCAGACATCGAGGCCCTGGTCGAGGAAGTGGCGGCCGCGCGCCACTTCACCGCCCGGCAAAGCGTCGTGCAGATCTACGGCACCTGCGAAGCCTGCCAGGCTGGTCGATCCACCCAACCCGATGGCGGCAACTCCGAGCTGCTCTTCGCGCGTGACGCGCTGCGCATGGCGATCGCCACCGAGCGCAGCGGGCTGGAATTCTATGCGCGCGCCTCGAAGCTGACGAAGAACACCCGTGGACGCCACGTCTTCGAGAAGCTGGCCGAGGAGGAGAAGTCCCACCTGGCCACACTGGAGGAGCGTTACCGCGTGCTGCTCGGACGCGATCCGCAGCTCGAGTCTCGCCCGACCTTTCTGTTCTTCAAGGGCGCGGCCAACGGGCTCTTTGCTCAGGGCGCTGAAGCCCTGCGCAAGCCGGGCGTGGACGAGGCGGAAGCCCTGCGCATCGGCATCCGGTGCGAACGCGGCTCGCACAAGTTCTTCAAACGTTACGGCGAGCGGTTCGAGGATTCCGAAGGCAAGCAGGTGTTCCTCGAGTTTGCCGACGAAGAGCGCGAACACCTCGAGCTGTTGATCCGTGAGTACCGTGCCCTGATGGCCCGTCGGCACGTGGGACCCAAGGCCAAGCGCCCGGTGAAGACGGCGCGGCCGGTCGTGGCCCGGAAGTCGCGTCCCGTCTCGTGATCGACCTGCACCTGCACACGACCGCGTCCGATGGCCAGTGCAGTCCCGCCGAGCTCGTGGAGCGCGTGCACGCCTCGGGTGTGACGACGTTTGCCGTGACAGACCACGACACGGTCGCGGCCCTCGACGAGGTGCGGGCCCTCATCGCCGATCTTCCGCTCACCTTGGTGCCAGGCGTCGAAGTGACGGCGACCTGGGAATCGCGCGACGTCCACGTCCTTGGCTACTGGATCGACACCACGCACGCGCCGCTGCTGGCGTTTCTCGACGAGCAGCGCCAACGGCGTGCGGACCGCGTCCGGGCCATCGGCGATGCCTTGGCGGCGGCGGGTGCCGCGGTGGATCTCGAGCCGTTGCTGGCCCAGGTGGCCGCCCGGGCCGGTGCTGCCGTGGGCCGCCCGGGTGTGGCGCAGGCGCTGGTGGCCGCAGGACACGCGTCGTCCGTTCAGGACGCCTTCGACCGGCTGCTCGGGGAGGGTCGTCCTGCCTACGTGGGCCGCACGGGCCTGCCTCCCGAGGACGTGTTCGCCGTCATCCACGCGGCCGGCGGAGTGGCCTCGCTGGCGCATCCTGGCGTGACTCGCCGCGACGACTGTATCGAGCGCTGGGCGCGCACAGGTCTCGATGCGCTCGAGGTCTATCATTCCGATCACGGTGACGCCGAGCGGACGCTCTATCTCGAGCGGGCCAGGCAGCTTGGTCTGGCCGTGTCTGGCGGTTCGGACTTTCACGCCGACGACCCGATGAGCTATCGGGCCCGACGGCGCGCGATTGGCGGGTCGCCGCTGCCCCGGGCAGACTTCCAGGCGCTCGCGGCTCGCGCACCGCGCGGAGCCGCATGACTCCGCCCGACGTGCTCGTCGAGATCGCGGGCGTGGTGAAGGACTACCAGGCGCTGCGCCCGCTGCGGATCGTCGACCTGCGAGTGACCCGAGGCGCGATCGTGTCGGTGTCGGGCCCGGACGCACTGGCGGCCGAGGTCCTCGTGAACCTCATGACCGCGGCGATGCAGCCCGATCAGGGCAGCGTGCAGCTGTTTGGCAGGTCCACCGCGGCGATCGACGACTACGACGCGTGGCTCGCGATGCTCGATGGCTTCGGCCTGCTCACCGAGCGTGCCGTGCTGCTCGACCAGTGTTCGATCGCTCAGAATCTGGCGCTGCCGCTCACGCTCTCCATCGATCCCATCGCGGCGGAGGTGTGGCCCAAGGTCGAGGCACTGGCCGACGAAGTCGGACTCTCGCGTGACGTCTTAGCCGCGCCGGTGCGTGGCGCCGATGCCGTCGTGCTGCAACGGGTGCGTCTCGCCCGTGCGTTGGCGCTCGACCCTCGGCTGGTCGTGGCGGAGCACCCCACGGCCTCGTTGCCACGTCCCGCCGTGGCAGGGTTTGCGCGCGACCTGGCGCGCATCGTTGCCGGGCGCGGTGCCGGCCTGCTCGCGATCAGCGCCGACAAAGAGTTCGTGCGCGCTCTGGGCGGCACGGCCCTGACGCTCGATCTGAAGACTGGCGTGCTGGCGCGGCCGGGATTGCTCGCGCGCTTGGGACTGGGATAATGGGCGCATGACGATCCACGGTGCGGTCGTACGGCTCGAACCGGCGCATGGCTTCGGATTCATCCGTGACGACCAGCGGGGCGAGTGGTTCTTCGTGGACGCTGGCGTCCGCGCCGGCGGCATCGCGAGCCTGTGGGTCGGTGAGCGCGTGGGTTTCTCACAAGAACGCACGCCGCGGGGGCCGCGCGCAACCGACATCCACCACGAGTCGGTGGCGTGACCACGCGTCTGCTGCTCTTCGACATCGACGGCACGCTGGTGCTCACCGGCGGCGCCGGCAAGCGCGCGATCAGCCGGGCGTTCCATGAACTGTTCGGCGTCGCCGACGCCTTTGCGGGCGTGTCGCTCTCCGGCCGTACCGACCGGTATCTCGTGGAGCAAGGGCTCGAGCGCTGCGGCGTGCCGGTGACAGCCGACGCACTGGCGAGCGTGCGTGAGCGGTATCTGACGCGACTGGCCGAAGCGATTCACGAGCCCGCACAAGGCCTCAAGGCCGCCCTGCCCGGCGTCGCGCGGCTCCTCGACGCGCTTGACGAGCACGCGCACGTGCACTGCGCGTTGCTCACGGGCAACTACGAGGCCGGCGCGCGCATCAAGCTCGAGTACTTCGATCTGTGGCGCCGCTTTGGCTGGGGCGCATTTGGCGACGACCACGCGGAGCGCGATCGGATTGCCCTGGCGGCGGTGGCCGAGGCGCCCGTGCGCGGGGTTGTGCTGCGCGATCCGGCGCAGGCCGTCGTGGTGGGTGACACGCCGTTTGACGTATCGTGCGCGCGTGCGTCCGGTGCCCGGGTGATTGCCGTGGCCACCGGCGGACACACGGCGGACCAGCTGCGGGCGTGCCATCCAGACGCGGTGTTCGAAGACCTGAGCGACCTCGACGCCGTACTCGCTGCGATCGACAGCTAGGTCGGCGCACTGCACGGCCGCGCGTTGGCAGAGGTGTCGGTGGTGCGAGAAGCCGCTACCGAAGGCCGAAGGCGCCCAGATGGGAGTCGTGCCGGGCCCGGCGAGGCCGCAGGCCGGCGCCGAAGGCCGAAGGCGCCCAGATGGGAGTCGTGCCGGGCCAGGCGAGGCCGCAGGCCGACGCCGCCCCGCCTGACGACCAGTCGCTTCAACGCCAGTCGCGCGCAGCGCGACTGGCGGAAGCGCCTGGGAGTCGAACCCAGCCCGCCCTCAAAGAGGGCGGCGACCGGTTTTGAAGACCGGGAGGGCCACCGGGCCCCGTTCGCTTCCACCGACGATCATACCCGCGCGCGAAGACACGCGCGAACCGCCGGACGCGAACCGGGCACGGCCGTCAGTTTTCGATGAGACGCACGTCGGCGGCGCGCGGCCCCTTGGCCGACTCCTCGGTCACGAACTCCACGCGCTGGCCTTCGCGCAGCAGCTCGAACACCACGCCTCGCACGGCGCTGCGATGGAAGAAGTGCTCCAGGCCCGACTCATCGCGGATGAAGCCGAAGCCCTTGTCGATCAAGAGCCGTGCAATTGTGCCCTGGTACATGTCCGTGGCCTCCGAAGGTGAACCCGGTACCTTCCTGGCGGGCCTGGCGGGGGCCCGCGTGGGTTCGGGCAGTGTAGGCAGTGGCGAAATCCCAAGTCAAGACCGTCGGAAGGTGCCGGAAGCCGGCCCGGCCGTGGCACGATACGAGCGCAATGGTGGCAGGCATCATCCTGGCGGGAGGCCAGTCAACCCGCATGGGCAGTCCCAAGGCGGGCCTGCGCGTGGTCGAGGGCGGCCCCACGTTTGCGGCCGCCATCGCGGCCACTCTGCAGGGCGCCGGAGTCGCGGACGTCATCGTGGTGGCGGGTGCGCACCCCGCAGAGGTGGCCGAGTCGGTTCGAGGACTTGCTGGCGTGCGCGTGGTGCACAACGCCGCGTGGCCCGCCGGTCAGCTATCGTCGCTGCTCGCCGGTCTCGCCGCGGCTGAGACCCCGGCCCTCGAGGCCGTTCTCGTGACCCTCGTGGATATCCCGCTGGTGCGCCGCGAGACCGTGGAGACGCTGCTGCAGGCGTGGCGCGAGTCGCGGGCGCCCATCGTACGGCCGGCCGTCGGCACGCGACACGGGCATCCCGTGATCTTCGACCGCGCCACGTTTGGCGACCTGCGGGCTGCGCCGGTCGAGGTCGGCGCCAAGGCGGTCGTGGCCGCGTGGCACGCGCAGATCCTCAACGTGCCCACCGACGATCGGGGCGTGCTGGTGGACGTCGACACCCCAGAGGAGTACGAGACGCTGCGGCGCGCCGATCCCTGCTGACCTCGGCGGGGGAGCGGCCCGGGCTACGCCCGCGCCCGCTTCTTCGCCGGACTCGGTGCGGAGAGCTCGGCGCGGGCGGCGGCCGTCAGAGCCACGACTCCTGGATGAGTGACACGACGTTCGGCTGATAGCGCGTAGTAGCGCTCGCGCACGACCTCGGTTTCGCCGACCACGGCCACCCCGTAGTGTCGGCACACCTGGCTGGCAATCACCGTCGGCGCGGGGAACACCGCCGCGCCGGCTTCTCCAAAGGCCTTCATGAGCGCCGAGTCCTCGAACTCGCCACCGACGGTCAGCCCCACCTGGAGCTGGTCGAACCACTGCTCGAGGGCGCGCCGCAAGGCCGTGCCGGGCGTGGGCAGTAACATCGGCACTCCCTGCAGCGACTGTGGGAAGCCGCGACGAACCTGACGGGCCAATGCGGGCGCGGCAAAGAACGTCACGCCAGACTCGCCGAGCAGGTGCGAGAAGACCTTCACGCGCAGGTGCGGCGCCGCGGGGCCGTCGCTGATCACGACGTCGAGCGCGTGCGTGGCCAGCTGTGCCAGGAGCTGTTCCGGCTGGCCTTCGTGACAGGTCAGCTGCATTGGCGTGTCACCGGCGGTGGCCGGCCGGAGCATCTGATACACGATCAGCTTGGGCACCGCGTTGGCGACGCCGACCCGCAGGCGCAGTGCGCGGCCGGTGGGGCGCCCCTTGAGCGTTTCCTGCAGCTCGCGTCCGAGCACGAAGATCTCGTCCGCATACCGGTATACCAGGCGCCCGACCTCGGTGGGCGCCACGCGACGGCCCTGGCGTTCGAGCAGGGTCTCACCGAGCGCCCGTTCGAACTGCTTGATCTGCGCACTGACGGTGGGCTGCGCCAGACGCAGGTGCTCGGCGGCCCTCGACACGCTGCCTTCGCGCACGACCGTCCAGTAGTAGAAGAGGTGGTGGTAGTTGAGCCACTCCATAGTGCAAGTATAGTTTTTGCGGAACGGCAGTCGCGACCGATTCTAATTGTCTATGTCCGCCCGTCGGCCGGCCGTACAAAAGAGAAACGCCCGGCCCCCGCGCTGAGCGCGGAGCACCGGGCGTTGGAAGTCAGGCCCTCACGGGTACTGGCGCGCTTAGAACTTCAGCTGGGCGCCGAAGCGAATCACGCGCGGGTTCAGGATGCTGCTCACGCCGTTGTAGGCCGCCGTGCCGAAGTTCACCGAGCGTACACCCAGCACGGGGTTCGAATTGGTGATGTTGAAGACATCTGCCTGCAGTTGCAGGCGGCGGCCGCCGCCGATCCCAAACCACTTGGCCAGGCTCAGATCGAGCTGATTGATGCGGTCGAGGAACTCGGTGCCGTACGGCTTGAGCGGAATTGTCAGCGATGCCTCGGTCATGCCGGGCACGATCACCGCGCCTGGCGTGCAGGGGGCCAGGCAGTTGGCCGGATACACCGCGTTGCGGTTGATAAGCCACCGCGTGCCAATTGGGCTGCCCACGTCACCGTAGCCGGGACCAGCGATGCGGTTGCGGTCAGCTACTGCCGTGCCCGAGTAGCCGCCGAGCGAACGGCCGGCGATGCTCTGGAACGATGCGCTGGCCTGGATGCCCCACTTGATGGGGTAGGTGCCGGCAAACTTGAACTGCTTCAGGAACGGAATGCCGTTGTCGTTGTCGTCGCAGAAGCGGAGGAAGTTCGGGTCGTCGGGCTCATCGCAGGTCACGCGCAAGGTGCGCTCTGCCGTGAACCCGCCGAACAGGGTGCCGCCGCCGGGGATGCGGGCGTTGAACGTGATGTCGCCGCCGTTGTAGGTCTGCTTCCGACCGGAACCGGCGTTGGTGTCGAAGTCCTGCACCTGGGCCAGCTGCGCCGCTGTGTTCACCGTGTAGACCTTGAACACCGAGCCGTCGAGCGGGCTCACCACATCCACTCCGCGGTAGTCCGCCATCGTGCGCAACAGGTTGTCGCTGACCGGCAAGTCGTAGAACTGGCGGCGGTAGAAGGTGGCCGCCACCGAGACCCGGGGAAGGATTTCCTGCTGGATGCCGGCGGTGTACTCCAGGTTGTAGGTGCGCTGGAAGTCGGGGTCGACCGTGGCCAGCGAGCGCGAGCCGAAGTTGGCCGGCAGGCCGGCGAAGTTGATCTCGCATCCGGCTGTGCCGAAAGTGCAGCCGCGCTCGCCTTGGGCGATATCGTCGCCGTTGGTGTCGGTCCACGGCAGCGAGGATCCGGTCAACGCCAGAGGGTTGTACTTGGTGGCGAACTGCGTGGTGCGCGACTCGTTGTAGCGATTGAAGCCGGCCTTGATGGCCGTCTTCGAGTTGCCGAATACGTCGTAGACCACACCCAGACGAGGGGCGAAGTCCTTCCACGTGGGCATCGGGATCGCGGCGAACTTCCGCTCGCCGACAAAACGGCCGACCCCCGAGGCCTGTTCCGCCACTTCGTGCGACAGATACTCCCACCGCAGACCGGTGTTGATCGTCATCCGCCGGAGGGCCCACGAGTCCTGGAGGAACACGCCGACGTCGGCGTTCAGCTTTTCCTTGTAACGGAGCGGCGTGTTGTAGACGGTGACTGACACCGGGTTTGTGAACGGCGCGGCGGCGGTGCCGGCGTAGACCTGCTGGAGGTCGGCGTTGGTCTCGCGGGTGTTGACGTACGGGCCCCAGTTGTACTGAATGCCCGCCTTGATGTTGTGCGAGCCGGTGATGTAGCTGAGCGCGCCCAGCATGTTGAAGCGGTCTGGGTAGCGTCCGCCGTTAGCCGAGCCGAAGCCATTCGTCAGGGCGGCGACATTCTGATCGCGGCGGCTGGCCCCGGCGTACCACTCGGGCGAGAACGGCGTCTTGTTCACGCCAGGCTGGTTGACGATGACGTATTCCTCGTAGTTGAACGAGTAGCCGGCTTCGGCCAGCAGCGAGTTGCTGAGCGTGCCC
>JANMDX010000244.1:0-20615 GCA_031376505.1 Acidobacteriota bacterium | reverse complement strand
CGCCGTTGACCGTGCCACCGCGCCGATACCAGTTGGTCTGCAACAGCTTCACGGTCGGCGTGGTGAACCTGAAGGTGACGGCCCGCGCCAGCCGGCGCGTACTCACGGCGGCGGCCGTCGTGTCGATGGTGACCGTATAGGCCGTTGCGTAGGGCAGCGGCCGCTTCGGATCGGGCGTGAAGATCAGAATGGTCGTGCCCGACCAGCGGAAGGTGCCGGGGATGGCTGGACTGATGCGCACAAACGGCGCCGTGACGGGCGACGGGATGCGGCCGATCGTGACCATCGGCTCCGAGAACACGATGCGAATCTCGTTGGCCTCCGCCAGGGTCGCGAGTGCCTCCTCCGGCCCGCTGCGGACGACGGTGAGCGCCGGCGTCGGTGGCGGCTGCGTCTGCGCCGAGACGGAGGCGGCCAGCAGGAACGGCAGGCAGAAGGCAAGCAACCAGGATGGACGCGACATGGCACTCATTACATACGATCTTCGGTCACGGCCCGTGCCCCAGCAGGTGCCGGCGGCAGAATCACTGCTGATGGGTCGTGAGCCTGGCAGAACGCCGCGCCTCGCGCCCCGCCGACCGCAGTTCGCGCCAGACCCGCTGGCCGGTGTCGATCGCCTCGGCCGTCTCGAAAGCATCGCGTCCTCCCGTCACCGGTCGCCCGATCGCGTCGTAGAGTTCACGCACCGCGTGCTGGGTCATCGCCGCCGACTGCGCAATCTCCAGTACATGCTGCAGTTCGTGCGCCAGCATGGCCGCGCGCTCCTCGACCGACAGATGGGCACTGACCATGACCCGCAGATACCGCCAGCCGCCCACGACCGCGACGAGCCTGGTCGCGCCGCTCGTCCCAAACAGCATGGCGTCGCCCGTGACCACGTGCACCATCACGCCGGTGGCGTCGATCTCGGCGACGAGTTCGCCGAGCGTCGGCGACCCGCGCAGGCCGTGAGCGAGCGCCTCGCTGGTCGGCGAGTCAAGGGGGCGCACGGCGCCTGGTTCCTGGGCCGCAACCACGGCCGACAGCGACAACGATAGCCACACGACGAGCACACACGTCGACTTCACGGGACGCCTCCACGGCGATGCCGAAAGACACCTCTGGCGCGACGTCAGACGCCGGCCGGGGTCACGAACTTGCGGGAATACGAGCGGAGGGAACTACTGCTGGAGCGACTGCTGGTACTGCTGGAGACGAGCCTGCGGAAGACAGCCCTGCACGGGGACGTGCTGGCGGAGGGGCGGTGCGGAGAGCGTGAGCGGTGATGCGCCGGGATCGGAACGAGGACGTGTTCGGTTGTCCATGATGTGCAGCAGTCTAGGACGCGGATGAGAAAGATTCAACGCATGCGGAGATGGCATATGCGCTTGCTACACTGACGCCATGCCGAGCCGACGTCGTTTCCTTTCGTGTGCCGCCGCGAGCGCGGCGGGACTTGCCACGGCGCACGGCGGACCCGCCCGCGCGCAAACCGTCAGCGCGCCGTTTCGGCCGCTCGTGAAGCCCGCGCGACTCAGGACCGGCGACACGGTGGGGCTCGTGAACCCTGCGGGCGCCACATGGCGCACGATCGACATCGACATCGTGCGCGAGAGCTTCGAAGCGATGGGCTTGAAGGTGAAGGTCGGCGCGCACGTGCTCGACCGTGATGGCTACTTCGCGGGCACCGACGCCAATCGCGCCGCCGACGTGAACGCCATGTTCGCCGACGCCTCGGTGCGGGGCGTCGTGTGCATCCGCGGCGGCTGGGGCTGCGCCCGCATCCTGCCGCTGCTCAACTACGACGTCATCCGCGCGAACCCGAAGGTGCTGCTCGGCTACAGCGACATCACGGCGCTGCACCACGCCGTGCACAGCCGCACGGGCCTCGTGACGTTCCACGGTCCGGTGGGCATCTCGGAGTGGAACGCGTTCAATGTGGACTGGCTGAAGCGCGTCGTCTTCGCCGCCGAGGCCGTGACCTTCGCGAACGACAAGACGTTCGACGCGGGCGAGACCCTGGTGCAGCGCGAACATCGCACGGCCACGATCACGCCGGGCAGGGCGCGCGGACGCCTGCTCGGCGGCAACCTCACCGTGCTCACGACCATCATCGGCTCGGGCTACCTGCCCGACTTCCGCGACGCCGTGCTGTTCCTGGAGGACGTGGGCGAAGCGCCCTACAGCGTGGACCGGATGTTCCAGCAGCTGAAACTCGCGGGCGTGCTGAACCAGGCGAAGGCGGTGGTGTGGGGCACGTGCAGCGAGTGCGATCCCGGCGAGGGCTTCGGTTCCTTCACGGTTGAAGACGTGCTGAACCAGCACCTGAAGCCGCTCGGCGTGCCGGTCTGGCACGGCGCCATGATCGGCCACGTGACCAAGCAGTTCACGCTGCCGCTTGGCGTGGAGGTGGAGGCGGATGCCAGGACAGGCACCATCCGCATGCTGGCGCCCGCGGTGACGTAGCGGGTCTTCAGGCGGCGCGCGCGGCGTCACGTCTGGTCCACCACCTTGGTGAGCAGCGCGGGCGTGGGGATGGTGAAGCGCGCGCCTTCCATGTGCTTGGAGAAGGTGGGGCCATCGCCGCCGGGCGTGCCTAGGACAGGGAACACGTGCTCGCCTACGAGCACGAACAGGTCCTTGGCCTCGAAGTCCTCGAAGCGCGACCAGCGGAAGTCTTCATCGGGGCGACCCCTGGCGTCGTGGCCCTCGGGAACGATCCGCCTGGCGGGGGCGGTCTTCAGCCGCGTGGCCGTGTTCAGCTCGAGGGTGTGCAGGTCGTCGAGGCGCCTGAGAGAAGAGCAGGTAGGTGATCTGCTCGATCGCCTCCAGGGGATTCGAGATGCCGCCCGACCAGAAGGCGTCCACACCTGGTCGACCTGGGTCTTGATGGGTCCTGAAATCATGCGCTTGTGGGAATTCTGCTTCACTCCCGCGCAAAAGGCGACCGCCGTCGCCAGCGAGCCGCGGGGTATCATCGCAGCTCCATGGCAACTGACGCCTGGCACCGGATCAAATCGGTCCTGGCCGAGGCGCTCGACCGGCCTCCCGAGGTGCGCCGCGCGTTCCTGGATGAGGCCTGCGCCGGCGACAGCGCCCTGCGCGCGGAAGTCGAGTCGCTGCTCGAGGCCGATAGCGCCGCTGGTGACTTCATCGACGCGCCCGCGTTCACCGCGCCTGCGGTCGACGACGACGGCGATCCGAATCTCGATCGCGTGGTCGGTCCCTACCGTCTCGAGCGACTGATTGGGCGCGGCGGCATGGGCGCGGTCTACCTGGCCCGGCGCAGCGATCACGAGTTCGAGCGGCAGGTCGCCGTGAAGATGATCCGCCGCGGCATGGATTCGGAGCTGCTCGTGCGCCGCTTCCGGCACGAGCGGCAGATTCTCGCGTCGCTCGACCATCCGCACATCGCGCGCCTCTTCGACGGCGGCACGACCGACGACGGCCTGCCCTACTTCGTCATGGAGTACGTGGACGGCGTGCCGATCGATCGCTACGCCGACGACCACTGCCTCACCACGCCCGATCGCTTACGGCTGTTCCTGCGGGTCATCGACGCCGTGCAGCACGCGCACGAACACCAGGTCGTGCATCGCGATCTGAAGCCCGGCAACGTGCTGGTCACGGCGGATGGCCAGCCCAAGCTGTTGGACTTCGGCATCGCCAAGCTGCTCGATGCCGACCACGAGGGGGCCGCCACGTTCACGTCGCTGGCCCGGCCGATGACGCCCGACTACGCGAGCCCCGAGCAGGTGCGCGGCGCGGCGATCACGCCGGCCACCGATGTGTATGCGCTCGGCGTGCTGCTCTACGAACTGCTCACCGGGCACCGCCCCTACCGACTCACGACTCGCACGCCCGACGAGATCGCGCGCGTGGTGTGCGAGCAGGATCCCGAACGTCCGAGCGCCGTCGTGACGCGGAGCGAGACCACGGCCCACGCCGACGGCACGAGCAGCGAGACCACGCCCGACTCGGTGAGTCTCCGGCGCGACGGCACGCCCGAGCGGCTCCGCCAGCGGCTGCACGGCGCGCTCGACGACGTGGTGCTCAAGGCGCTGCGTAAGGACCCCGACGCGCGCTATGGGTCGGCCGCCGCACTGGCCGACGACCTGCGCCGCTATCTCGACGACGCGCCGGTGGAAGCCAGCCGTGGGGTGCGGCTCTACCGCGCCATGCAGGCGGCGCGGCGCCACCAGGCGGCGCTGGCCGTGGCGGCGGTGGTGCTCGTGACGATCGGCGTGACGGTGGCGGCCGTGGGCTGGTTCGCGGCGCCCGCCCCCGCGACCGGCGTTGCCACCACGCCGGGCGTGACCGCGCCGGGTGCGACCGGGAGCGAGACGCCCGTGAGTCAGCGGCGGTCGGCGGCGGTGCTGCGCTTCCGCAATCTTTCAGAACAGCCAGCGGACGCGTGGCTCTCGACCGCGCTGGCCGAGATGCTCACCACCGAACTGGGCGGCGGCGGTTTGCTGCGGCTCGTCGCGCCCGATCTGGTGGCGCGGGCGGAGCGTGATGCCGCCAGCACGCCGCAACGCGCGCCCGGCGACGCAGCCGGTAGCGCTGCCGGGGACGTAGCCGGAGACGTCCTGGCCGGCGTGCGCAAGACGCTTGGCGCTGATGTGGTGATCGTCGGGTCGTTCGCAGTCGGGCCGGCGGGCGGGTCACGCCAGGTGCGCCTCGACATCCAGGTGCTCGGCGCCGACGGCGGAGCCGACGCCGTGGTGCAGACCGGCACCGAGGCCGATCTGTTTGCGCTCGTCGCGGCCACCGGCCACACGCTTCGACAGCGTCTGGGTGTCGACGACAACTCGCCCGACACGGCTAAGGCGATTCGCGCGGCGTTCCCGCAGAGCGTGGATGCCACCAAGCTCTACGCCGAAGGGCTGGAGCGCCTGCGCGCGCTCGATGCCGTGGCGGCGCGCGACCGGCTCGAGCAAGCCGCGGCGCGCGAGCCGGCGAGCGCGTTGATCCACATGAGCCTCGCCTCGGCCTGGACGGCGCTCGGCTACGATGCACGCGCCGAGGCGGCTGCGCAGCGCGCCTTCGACGCGTCCTCGGGCCTCACGCGCGAGCAGCGCTTGTCGGTGGAGGGCCAGTGGCATGACGCGAAAAAAGACTGGCCGCGGGCGCTCGACGTCTATCGCACGCTGTGGGGATTCTTCTCGGACAACGCCGAGTACGGCCTGCGCCTGGCCGCAGCGCAGACGGCCGCGGGCAAGGCCGCCGACGCGCTCGTCACGGTCGCGGCCCTGCGCACCCTGCCCGTGCCGCAAAGCACCGACCCACGGCTCGACCTGGCGGAATCACAGGCCGCATCGGCGCTCGGCGACTTCCCGCACGAACTCACGGCCGCCCGTCAGGCCGTGGCGCGGGCGCGCGCGCTCGGCTCGCCGCTCATGCTCGCCCGGGCCGAAGTGGCCGAGGGGCGCAGCCACTACAACCAGGGGCAGGCGGCCGAGGCGCAGCGATCGCTCGAAGACGCGCGTCAGGCGTTCACGCGCGCTGGGGACAAGGCCGGCTTGGCTGGTGCGCTCAACAGCCTGGGCACGGTCGTGGACGATCTGGGCGACACCGCCCAGGCCGAACGCCTCTACGGCGAGTCGCTGGCCGCGAGCGAGTCGGTGGGCGACCGCCGGGGCATGTCGTCGGCGCTCAACAACCTCGGCATCCTGTTGAAAGACCACGGGCGGCTCGCCGAAGCGCGCCAGATGCACGAGCGCGCCCTGACGATCCGCCGCGACATCGGTGACCGGAACTGGACCGCCGTGTCGCTGAACAATATCGGAGTGGTGCTATACGAGCAGGATCGCTTGACCGAGGCGGCGGGCTACTACGCGCAGTCGCTGACGATCGCCCGGGCCATCGGCGACAAGCGCAGTGAAGTGCGCGCGCTGCACAATCTGGCCATCGTGCAGCGCGAGGCCGGCGATGTCACGGCGGCCCGAGCGGGCTACGAACAGGCCATTCCGGCCCGCGCAGCCGTCAACGACCGGCGCGGCGGCGTGATGGCCCGGGTGGAGCTGGGCATGGTGCTGCTCGCCCAGGGCGACGTCGACGCGGCCCGGCGCACCGAAGAAGAAGCCGTCACGCTGGCCCGCGCGATTCCGCTCGCCGAGGGCGAAGCCCAGGCCACCTACCAACTCGGCGAGATCGCGCTGGCCGCGGGCGACTTCGCGACCGCGCGGCGCCACCATGAAGCGGCGCTGGCCATGCGCCAGAAGCTGGCGCAGACGCGCACCGTGCTCGAGAGCCAGGTGGCGCTCGGCGCGCTCGCCGTGGAAGAAGGCCGCTTCGCCGACGCCGAGCGACTCGTGCAGCCGGCGCTCACGGCGGCGCGCGAGCAGGCGCTGGTGCGCGTGCAAGCCGAGCTGGTGATGGCGCGCGTGCGGCTGGCCGCGCGCGACCCGGCCGGTGCCCGGCGCGCCCTCACCAGCGCGCGTGCCCTCGTCGCGAAGACCGAACGCGTGATGACGCGGTGGGCGCTCGACGCCCTCGAAGCCCGCATCGAACTGGCCGAGGCCCAACCAGCGCGGGCACACGGGCGGCTCGTCGCGGCGCGGCGCCTGCTCACGTCGAAGGGACTCGTGCTGGGCGACCTGGAAACGCGTCTTTTGCTCGCCACCGCCGGCCTCGCCACCGGCGATCCGGGGGTGCGCCGCGATCTCGCGGCGCTCATCGCCGACGCACAAACCCACGGCGCCGGGCTGGTCCGGCAACGCGCGACGCAGCTAGGATCGCAGTTGGGATCGCAGCTAGGATCATAGCGATGGCGGCCGACGAACCGCACGTGACCGGTCTGCTCCTCGCATGGCAGCGGGGGGACGCACAGGCCGCCGACGAGCTCGTGCCGCTCGTCTACGCCCACTTGCGCAGCATCGCCGCCAACCGGCTGCATGCGGAGCGCGGCGGGCATACCCTGCAACCCACGGCCCTCGTGCACGAGGCCTGGCTGCGGCTGATGCGCCAGCACGGCGTCACCTGGCAGAATCGTTCGCAGTTCTACGCCATCGCCGCCCAGATCATGCGGCGCATCCTGGTCGATCACGCCCGGCGCCGTCTGGCCTCCAAACGCGGCGACGGGGCGGCCATGCTCGATGTCGACGAGCTGGCCGACGTGATCGCCAGCCCGATGCCCGACGACCGGCTCGTGGCGCTCAATACCGCCTTGGAGCAGCTCTCGACGCTCGACGAGCGGCAGGCGCGCGTCGTCGAATTGCGCTTCTTCGGTGGACTGTCGGTGGAGGAGACCGCCGATGTGATGACGCTCTCCCCCACCACCGTGAAGCGGGAATGGGCCACGGCGCGGGCCTGGCTGTTCCGCGCCGTTCAGGACGGGCCGCCGCCAGGCTGACCCGTGGATTCCGGCCAGCCCGCCCTGGATCACGCGTCGTCGCAGGTTACGGAATCGTGACCGTCACCGGCGGCGACGGCGCACTGGTGCCGCACGCATTCGTCGCGGCGACGCTCAGGGTGTAGGTGCCGGCGGGCACCGCTCCGGCGACGCTCCGTCCTGTGACCGGCACGCTGCCGGTGAACGAGCCCGTGACGATGAGCAGGTAGCCCGAGGGCGCTGGCCCGCTGGCGGGGAGTCCCCACGACAGGCTGAGCGCCTTCACGCCGGTCGTCGCCACGAAGTTCGTGGGCGGCGCTGGAGCCCCGCTGCAGGTGCCGGGGAACGTGAGCGTCACGCTGTTCGACGACGCGCTGATACCAGTGCTGTTGACCGCCCGCAGCGACAAGGTATAGGTGCCCGCCGGAATGCCGCCCGCGAGAGAGAAGTCCTGCGCAAGTGGCAGGCTCAACGACCCCACCCCGGACCCGGTCACGTCGAGAATCAGTCCCGTCGGTGTCCCTCCTGCCGCCGTGTTCTGCCACGCCAATTGCAGCGACGAGCCGACGGCCAGCCCCAGCAGGTTCGTGGGCGCCGACGGCGGCGCGGGCACGTTGACGAAGATCCGGATCTCGTTCGAGGCAACGCTCCGTGCGCCGGACGCCAGCGCATGCACGCGAATGTAGAACGCGCCGGTCGGCGCCGCAAACGTGAAGGTCGTGGCGGTACCTCCGGTCGCCGCACCCGCCAGCACCTCGCCGGGGGACACGCCGCCCTCGAGCTGGTAGTCGGTGGGCGTAATGCTGTTGGCTGGTGCCGTCCAGGCGAGCGTGACCGTGTTGCCGACAATCGACGTGGCGGTCAGGTTCGTAGGCGCACGAAGCACCGTCGGCGTTGGCGAAACCTTGGCAACGAAGGCATCCGTGAAGGCGGCCAGACTCGTCTGGAGCGCTCCGGTCGAGGCGGGGAAATTCGAAGAATTGGTCTCGCCCGCGAGGTAGATATTGGCGAAGCTGTCCAGGGCGATGCCATAGCCGCGCTCGACTCCCGAGCTGCCGCCCCAGTAGGTGCTGAACGTCAGGGCGCTGCCCGCGCTGTTCAGCTGACTGATGAACGCGTCGCCCGATCCGGCGGCCGACGCCTGCAGTGGCCCGAACGTCGGGTAGTTGAAGGAACTGGTCCACCCGGAGACATAGGCACTGCCCCCGCTGTCCACCGCGACGTCGTAGGCGATGTCACCCCCGGTGCCACCAAGATACGTGCTGTAGGTCAGGGCACTGCCCGCGGCATTGAGCTTGGCCACGAAGGCGTCATTGCCGGATCCGTTTCGCATCGCTTGCAGGGGCACAGCGGTTGGGAAGTTCGAGGAGTCGGTGTAGCCGACCACATAGGCATTTTTTGCGGCGTCTAGCGCGAGGCCGTTGACGGCGTCAATGGTCGTGCCGCCCAGATAGGTGCTGTAGACGAGGGCGCTGCCCGCGGCGTTGAACTTGACGACGAACCCGTCACCGGTGCCGCCGCCGAAGGTCGCCTGAATCGTGCTCGTGCCCGCGCCGGGGAAATTGGGCGAGATCGTCGTGCCGCCCACATACGCGCTGCCGTCGCTGTCTACGGCAATGGCGCCGCCGTCGATGCTGAACTCGTTGGCATTGCCGCCAAGATATGTGCTGTACACCAGGGCGCTGCCGGCGGCGTTGAGCTTGGCGACAAACGCGTCATAGAGTCCCGGACTAGCGTTGGCCGGCTGAAACGCCGCCGCGATCGGGAAATTGAGGGAGTTGGTGTGGCCGGTGACATAGGCGTTGCCGAGCCCGTCCAAGGCGATGCCGTAACCGCGGTCGCTGCCGCTTCCGCCCAGGTAGGTGCTGTACACCAGGGCGTTTCCTGCGGCGTTGAGCTTGGTCACAAAGGCGTCGCCAATCAGTCCGTATATCGGTTGGATGGGTCCCACGAGTGGAAAGGGGATAGCGCCGGCTCCGACGGTGGGTGAATCCGTCTCGCCGGTCACATACGCATTGCCGGTGCTATCGACCGCGATGGCTCGGCCGATGTCGCTGCTGCTGCCGCCGAGGTAAGTGCTGTAGACCAGAGCGGTGCCCGCCACGTTGAGCTTGGCGACGAACACGTCGCTACTGCCACGCAGGGACGCTTGGATAAGACTGCCGCTGGCGCCGGGAAAGTTCGTGGACTGCGTGGAGCCGGTCACATACGCGTTGCCGGTGCTGTCCACGGCGATGGCATGGCCAACGTCGTTGCTATTGCCCCCGAGGTAGGTGGAGTACGACAGCACCGGGTCGATGACCAGCGGTTGGGTGGGGTCATAGCTGGACACGTGAAAGCCCACCTGGTCGTCGGCCCGTAGCTCGTAGCGCCCGTCCACCAGATGCCGCCGGCCGCCGAGGTCCTGGTAGACGACCGGCTTCTGCTGCGTGAGCGCGCCGTGGGCCGTTTGCAGGATCAGGTTGCCCTCGAGGTCGATCGCGAGCGCGTCCACGCCGTCGAAGGCGAGCGCGACCTGTGACGGATCGGCGTTGGGGCCGACGATGAAGTCGTATTCGAGTTGCCGCTGCTTGCCGTAGTGGACCAGATCGATGCCGGGATAGACGCTGGTGTATTTCACCCGGGCGTAGTTCGGCACGTCGCGTCTCCACTGGTCGGGGTCGTTGCCGATGAGGTAGTTGCTCGTGCCAGCCAGTGGATCGAGCCCGGTCATGGCCGGCTGGCTGTTTGCGCCTACCAGGCGCATGCGCACGACCGTTGAGGACGGTGCGGGCGCGCGCAGACTCAGCACGGCTTCCGTAGCGGTGAGGAACAGGCTGTAGCCGTCGCCTCTGGCGAGGAACCTCACCTGCTCGTCGCTTTGGCCCTGGTTGGCCTCGAAGGCCAGGGGCAACTGGCCATAGCCGGTCGCTGGTCTGGTCAGTGCTGCGGCGCCGGCGCGCCGAGCGCCTGGGGCGTCGGTGCACGCCTGCGTCGTGGCCGCCACAGTCGCCCCTACCAACACGGCCTGAGCGATCGCCGTGGAAATACGCCTGCTTCGCGCTGGACTGTTCATCGGATTTCTTGACCTCATATTGCTATACGCGCAAACAGCCGCGCTGAGGGACCACTGTACACCGCGCCGTGCAGGGCGGGCCGCCGCCCTCGTCGCCACCTGCCCGGCATGCTCGGGATGGGCGATCCGTCGGAAGCCGGGGTGTCGAAGGTGATGTCGAAGGCGCTCGACGACATCGCGAATTCCACGACCGACAGGCTCAAGAGCGGCACGTAGCGCGCCGTCCGGGCCGACCGTCAGAGCGCGTCGAGCAGGTCCTGCGTCCACGCGATCTCGTCGTCGTTCACGAGATGACCCATGCCCGGATAGATGCGCGTGGTCACGGCGGCACCCATGCGCGCGCACAGGTTCGCGCTCTCGGTCACGCGGGTTTCCGGCACGTGGCTGTCGCGGTCGCTGCAGCCGAAGAACATCGGCGTGCCGCTGAAGCGCCCGGACTCGTGCCACGCGGTGCCCGGCGGCCCGACGACGCCGCCGCTGTAGACCGCGACGCCGCCGTAGCGCGACGCGTGCCGCACGGCGAACTCCGCGGTCAGGCAGGCGCCTTGCGAGAAGCCCAGCAGCACGATGCGCGGGCGCGGAATGCCGGCGGCTTCCACCCGGGCCACAAGCGACGCCAGCACGCCCAGCCCCGACGACAGCCCGGGTTCGTTGCTCGCCAGCTCGGCCAGGAAGCTGTGTGGATACCACGTGCGACCGGCGGCGGCCGGCGCCAGATACGTGACGCGCGGACGCGCCAGACGCGGCACGAGATCCAGGATGTGCTCGGGCGCGGCATTGCGCCCGTGCGCCAGGATCACGACGACGGGCGCCTGTCCCAGCGGGGCGCCGGCCTCGACGACGCGCTGTCCGGCGTGGGGATCCATCAGCGGTAGACGACCGGCGCGAGGTGCGCTTCGATCGACGCCCGGGCCGGCTCTTCCCAGGGCGGCAGCTTCAGCCCGTGGCCGAGCACGGCCAGGTCTTCGTCCACGGTGAATCCAGGCTGCACCGTGGCCACCTCGAAGAGCACGCCGCCCGGCACGCGGAAGTAGATCGACTCGAAGTAGCAGCGGTCGCGCACCTCGGTCACCTGCACGCCCCGCGACAGCAGATCGTGCCGCAGCGCGATCTGCTCTTCCGGGGTCGCAATCGCCATGGCGACATGGTGCACGGTCCCGACTCCGTTGATGGCGGCGTCGGCCTCCGGATCCACCACGATGTCGATCAGGTGCCCGGGCGCGTCACCCCCGGCCGCCAGGCGCAGCCGGTCGCCGGCCTCGCCGACCACCGCATAACCCAACACGCCGGTCATGAGCGCCAGGGTGGGCTCGAGTTCCCGTACCATCATCGTCACCCCGTGCAGGCCGCGGATGGCGTGGTCCTCGGTCACGCCGTTGCCGGTCCAGGGCGCACGCGCGTCACGGTGACTCGCCACGAGCTCGAACCACAGGCCGGACGGATCGTCGAAGCGCAGCACCTCGTCGCCCAAGCGGGTCTGGGGGTCGCTCGTGACGACCCCGTGCGTGTGCAGCCGGGCGCGCCAGAACTCGAGCGATCCGGCGGGCACCGAGAACGCCGTCCCAACCACCTGGCCTGCGCCCTTCTCGCCCACGCGCACGCCGTGCCCGTGGTAGGGAAACGTCGTCCAGATGGTGCCGGGCGCGCCGCGCTCGGTGCCGTAATAGAAGTGGTAGACGTGGTGATTGTCGAAGTTGACGGTCTTCTTCACAAGCCGCATGCCGAGCAGGTCGAGGCAGAAGTCCAGGTCGGCCTGGGCGGCGTCGACCGTGGCGGTGACATGATGCAGTCCCAGAATCTGGTGGGGCATTGGGCGAGTTTACTCCGGAGCCAAGACCGCCCCGGGGGCCGATGGTCCGTCAATCACGGCGCTCACGCGTATTCAAATGAGGCCGGCTGCACGGTCGCACCACCGGCTCAGGAGGATTCACCGATGCGCTCGAACCGTTTCGTCTCAGCCCTGACACTGCTGGCGTTCCTGGCCGCCTCAGTCCCCCGTCCGGCCGTTGCCAGCCCAGCCGATGGTGGCGCCCCGGGCGCCGCGCCACAGGCTTCGACGCTGCGCCAGTCGATTGACCGCGCCTCCGAGCGCGCCGCCACGCAGTTCCCGCGGGTGCCGGAACGGCCAGCCGGCCCGGTCCGCAAGCAGATGACGGGCGGCGGCGGTGGCGGCGGGATGATGCTGATGACGCTGCTCGGCACGGCCGCCAGCCTCGCCGGCACGTACTTCCTGGTGAAGGAGCTGAAGAAATCAACCGACGAGGCGTCCAAGAACGCGCAGTAGCCGTCTGGGCTTCTTGGCGCCCACCGGCGCGCCCGAAGCCGGTGGCCGCGGTGGCTTCTGCGACCAGTCGGCTGTTGCGGCGGGGCGGGGAACGACAACCCGGTCAGCGCGCCCACCGGAAGACTGCCCAGCGCCGACTCCGGGTTTGATCACGAGGGTCGCGCGGGACTAGCCGCCCGTGGTGCTAGGGCTTCTTCGCGTCGATCTTGATGGCCTTGATGGCGTCTTCGCTGCCGCCCAGTTCGGCCTGCCCGGCCGGATAGCCGTTGATGCTCAGGAAATAGGCCAGAATGTCGGCATATTCCTGTGGCTTCAGACTGCCGGGGGCGTCCATGGGCATCGACGTCAAGGCGGTGTGCAGGTCGGCCATGGGCTTGTCGGTCCACGCCTTGGCAAACTCGACGCCCTTGAACTTGCTGAGCTCGTGGCACGACGCGCAGGAGCCGTCGTACAGGTTGAGGCCGCGCTCGGCCTGGGCCTTGGTGTAGACACCCTCGCTGGCGGCTTTGCCCTGAAACGCGCGCGCGTCGACGGTGCCGAGCCACGAGAGGGCGGCCACGGCGGCCACGGTGCTGAATGCGATGAACAGTTTCGGTGTCGTCATGAAGGTCGCTCTTTGCCTGGGCCCACCAAGGGCGCTTCCCTAGTGTAGCGCGGAGTCAGCGGCGCGTCAGGGATTGAGCCGAGGGCGACGGCTTGGCCAGCCGGGCCACCTCCCCACAGGCTGATGTCGCAGAGAATCGGGCGATCGTCGGCAGGAAGCGCATCGAGGGCCTCGATCGCGCCCGGGCCGAGCCTGGGGTCGCGATCCAACCACCAAATCCACGCATGCGTGTCGAGCACCGGCGCCGAAGTCACGTCAGCGCCTCGACCTCGCGCTCTTCCACCACGGGGGCCACGGCGTCGCCAGATCAGCGCGCCGTGCCGCGCAGGATCTCCCAAGGCCGGTCGTCGTCATCGCCTGCCGGAACGAGACGCGCCACCACTCGCCCCCGTTTGGTGATCCGGGGTCACTTCCGTTTTGCCGCCGGCCTTCTTCCAGCCGGCCCAGCCGCCGACCAGAACCTTGATGTCCTTCACGCCAATGCGCGTGAGCTTGGCGGCCACCACCAGACTGGAGTGTTCGTCTGGACAGGCGCAATACGCCACGATGGGACGCGGTTCCTTGAGCATCCGATTGCCCATGATCTCGACATCGACAACTGACACGTTCAGGGCGCCGGGTATGTGGCCGGCATCGAACCCGTGCGGGTCGCGCACGTCGATTGTGAGCACGGCGTTCCTGGCCTGTAGCGCCCGGTACTCCGCCATCGAGATCCGCGGCACCCTGGCCAGATCGTCGGGCTGCGCCAACACCACCGGCGCGCCGAAGGTCGCGGCAACGAGCGCGGCCAGGGCCAGTCTCTTCAGCATGATTCCATCCTACTTCGCGCGACGCGACGCGAGCCACGCCGTGCGCATCTGCCGCTGCGCCGGCGTCACGGCCGCACCCGTGGTCTCGGCGGCGACGATCTCGATGCGCGGATCTTCCTCGAGCACGACGCCGCCGTTCACCGTCTCGCCGCTGCGGCGCACGAAGCGCAGCGCCAGTTTTTCGCCGGGAGTGTGGCGGGCCAGCACGTCCTGCACGGCTTGGCCAGAGATCACCTCAACGCCCGCAATCGCCACGATCTGATCGTCTTGTGCCAGGCCAGCCTTGTAGAGCGGCGAGTCAAACGGCACGAGGCCCACGCGCAACCCGCCGTTGGTGTTCTGCAGGGTGCCTGACCCCAGCCACGCCTTCCCCGCCGCTTTTTTCCGCAGCACGAGGCCCATGCGGCCGAGCAGGCGTGCATAGTCGGGCACGTCGTGGCCCTGCACGTACTTCGCGAAGAACTCGCGCGCGAATTCCGCGTCGCCCGACAGCTGCGCCAGGCGGCCTTGCAGATCTTCCATGCCGTAGGTCTTGGCCACCACCCCGGGCGCGGCCTTCATCCCTGGCACGCCGTAGGTGGTCCACATAAGCCGCATGAAGTCGTCGAGGGTCACCTTCCCGTCGGTCCTGTCGCGCAGCGTGAGGTCCAGGCCCAGGCCAATCGCGGCGCCCCACGTGTAGTACGAAATGAAGGTGTTGGGCCAGGCGGTGCGGTCGATGGACACGGCGGCATCCACAAACGGCGCCAGTTGGCTCATCTGCTCGGCGGTCCGGATCTTCCGGCCGGGCGAGAGCGTGACGGCGTTTACGTAGCCGGCATAGCTGTCGAGCGTGTCGGTCAGGGGATCGAGCCCCGCACGGTGCGTGATGAGATCGTTGTAGTAGCTGGTGAAGCCCTCGCCAAACCACAGTTCACCCGACACGTTGGCGTCGTCGAAGTCGAAAGGCTCGATGGCGCGCGACCGGATCCGCTCCATGTTCCAGCTATGGAAGAACTCGTGCGCCACCGTGCCGAGGATATTGGCGCGCTGCGCGGGGTTCCGGAGCGCGCCGGTCGACGAGAGCACCGTGCTGTTGCGGTGCTCCATGCCGTCGCCGCTCGCCCAGGGCAGGTAGTCGGACAGGAACGTGTAGGTGCCGCCGTCGAAGCGCGGCAGCTCGCCGTAGATCGACATCGCCTCGCGCACGATCGTCTCGACGTCGCGCGCGAAGGCATCGGCGTCGTTGTCACTGCCGTCATGGTGCAGCGCGATGCGGAAGGTCTGCGCGGGGCCTTTGCCGTCATCCACAGTGAAGACGCGCGAGGTGAACGCGCCCACTTCCGTGGGGCTGTCCATCAGGTATTGCAGGTTGGGCGCCGTGAACACGAGCGGGCTGCCCGTCGGGAAGAGCTGCGTGGCGACACTCCAGGTCTTGCCGGGCGGCGGCTCGAACTGCACTCGGGCAGCGCGGCCCTCGAAGCCGCGTGCGTAGACCAGCGCCGCCGGCATGTTCAGGTGTCCGTGCGTGGCATCCACGCTGAGGTAGGTGCCGTCGGTGCGGTCGCCGTAGACCCGGTAGCTCACAACTACTGTGCCGTCGTGCCCGGTCACGTCCCACTGGTGCAGGTTGGGATGCGCGGCCATGAGCGCCCGGCCTTTGCCGTCCTTGACCTCCACGTCGAACACGTTCTTGGCAAACTCGTGCAACGCGTAACGACCCGGGGAGCTTCGGCTCATCCGCACGTGAAGAGGGCCGGCCGGCACGTCGGAAAAGGTCACGTCCACCTGCATCCACCGATGCTCGGGCGCCTGAAACGACACCCGGTAGGCAACCGGCGCCTGCGCGAAGGCTGGCAGCACCGGCACCAGGGCCAGCAGGCACAGCGCGGCAAGCGCGCGAGGATCGATCCGCATGGACGGCATGCTAGCATGCGCTCCATGCGTACGAATTCCCTGATGGCGGTGCTGGCCGTGCTGTGGGTCGCGACCGTCGCGTCCGCGCAGGACCACACCTACTCTTCCGCCGATATCGCCACCGGCGTGCGAATCTATGGCGCGCAGTGCCAGCTCTGTCACGGTTCAAACGGCGACACCGTGGCCGGAGTCAATCTGCGCCTGGGGCGCTTCCGCCGTGCCGTCACCGACGACGACCTGGCGCAGGTGATTGCCAAGGGCGTGGCTCCGGCCATGCCGAGCTTCGCGTTCTCGCCGGCCGAGGTCAACGGCCTGGTGGCCTTCATCCGCGCTGGCTTCGACCCGGGTGGCACAGCCGTGAAGGTCGGCAACATCGACCGTGGCAAACAGGTCTTCGCCACCAAGGGCGCCTGTGCCTCCTGCCACCGCGTCGGCCGGGAGGGGCCGAAGAGCGCCCCCGACCTCAGTGACATCGGTGCCCTGCGCACGCCCGCGGCCCTGCAGCGGGCGATGCTCGAGCCCAACGTCGCGATGCCGCCCATCAACCGGCCCATGACCATTCAGACCACCGCGGGACGCACGGTGAAGGGACGCCGTCTGAACGAAGACACCTTCTCGGTGCAACTGGTCGACGACACCGGCAAGCTGGTCACCGTCGAGAAGAAGAACATCAAGTCGGTCGAGGCCGGCAAGACGTCGCCGATGCCGTCGGTGGCCTCGAAGCTGTCGCCCGACGAGGTCGCCGACCTTGTCGCTTACCTGTTGACGCTGCGAGGTGCGCAATGAGCCGCCGTTTTCGTTCCGTTCTGGCGCTGCTGGCGCTCGTCGTCACCTCCACCTACGCGCTCGACGCGCAAGTCACCTCTGATCGGCTGCTGCGCGCGGCCTCGGAACCACAGAACTGGCTGAACTACGGCGGCACGTACACGAGCCAGCGCTACAGCACGCTCGACCAGATTACGCCCGCCAACGTGACGCGGCTCGAGTCGAAGTGGGTCGTGCAGAACCAGGTGTTTGGTGCCTGGCAGTCGAACCCCATCGTCGTCGACGGCGTGATGTACATCACCCAGCGTCCTAACGACGTGATGGCCGTCGACGCCGTGACCGGCTCGATGTACTGGCTGTATCGTCACACGCCGTCGGCCGACGCCAAGGTGTGCTGCGGCGCCAACAACCGCGGCGTGGCCATTCTCGGCGACACGGTCTACATGGGCACGCTCGACGCGCGGCTGATCGCGATTGACGCCGTCACCGGCAAGGCGCGCTGGAACATCGCCGTGGGCGACGTGAAGGCCGGCTATTCGATCACGATGGCGCCGCTCATCGTGAAAGACAAGGTGATGGTGGGCGTGGGCGGCGGCGAGTACGGCATCCGCGGCTACGTCGCGGCCTACGACGCGAAGACCGGCAAGGAAGCGTGGAAGTTCTACACGATTCCTGGTCCCGGCGAGCCCGGGAACAACACCTGGGAGGGCGACGACTGGAAGACCGGCGGCGCGCCCGCATGGGTCACCGGCTCCTACGACCCGGCACTGAATCTCGTCTACTGGGGCATCGGAAATCCCGGACCCGACTGGAATCCCAAGCAGCGGCCCGGCGACAACCTGTACGCGGATTGCGCGATTGCGCTCGACGCCGACACCGGCACGCTGAAGTGGCACTTCCAGTTCACGCCCAACGATGCCTACGACTACGACGCGGTACAGGTGCCGGTGCTCGTCGACCGCGAATGGAAGGGCACGCAGCGCAAGCTCATGCTGTGGGCCAATCGCAATGGATACTTCTACGTGCTCGACCGCGTGACCGGCGAGTTCCTGGCAGGCACGCCGTTTGTGAAGGTCAACTGGTCGAGTGGCCTCGATGCGAAGGGCCGTCCCATCCAGACGCCGCAGCCGCAAGGACAGCCCACCTACCCAGGTAATCAAGGCGGCACCAACTGGTACTTGCCGGGCTATAGCCCGCGCACCGGCCTCTTCTACTTCTCCGCCTGGGAGAACTACGGCACGATCTACAAGCCCGAGGAATCGGACTACAAGCCGGGACAACTGTTCATGGGCGGCACCTTCTCGGTCGTCACACCGGCCCCAGGCGCGGCCACGGTGGGCATCGGCCGGCGCGGGCCCATCAACACGTGGACCGACGAAGTAGGCAACGGCGCCGTGGTCGCGATGGACCCCGAGACCGGGAAGCCGAAGTGGAAGCTGCGGCAGCACGACGTGTCGGACGCCGGCATGCTCACGACCGCCACCGACCTGCTCTTCACCGGCGGCCGCGAAGGCCACTTCATGGCCATCGACGCGAAGAACGGCGCGCTGCTGTGGAAGGCGAGCCTCGGCGGCCAGATCGTGATGGGTCCGGTGACCTTCATGGTGGAAGGCAAGCAGTACGTGTCGGTCATTGCCGGCAGCACGCTCGTGACCTTCGGTCTGCGCGACTAGATCATGCACGCTCCCGATCGACGCGCGTTCCTCTCGTTCTGCGCGTCGACGGGACTCACGTCCACGCTGCTGCCTGGGGTGCTGTGGGCACAGATCCAGCCCGGCACCAAGGCGGTGACGCTCGAGATGGTGCGCGGCGCGGCCGAGCTCGCCGGACTGACGTGGACCGATGCCGAGTGCCACGACCTCTTCGAGTCGCTCTCGCGGCTCGCTCGCGGCACGGAGTTCATCGACAAGCCGTCGCTGACTAACGCATCGCCGCTGCCACTGCACTTCGATCCGTGGCCAACTGGCGTGCCGCGCCCGGCAAGGCCCACCGCGCCGAACGTGTTCCGCACGACGCCGGTCGAGCGCGTGACCCGCCCGGCGAACCTCGAGACGGCGGCGTTCTGGCCGGTCGCACACCTGGCGCGGCTGATCGAGTCGCGGCAGGTCACCTCGGTCGCACTCACGACGATGTACCTGGCACGCCTCACGCAACACAACGGCGTGCTGAACTGCGTGGCGGCGCTCACCGAGAAGCGCGCGCTCGAGGAAGCCGCCGCAGCCGACGCAGAGATGGCCGCGGGCAGATACCGCGGAGTGCTGCACGGCATCCCGTACGGCGTGAAAGACATCATCGCCGCGAAGGGCTATCCCACACGCTGGGGCGCGCCGCCATTCGAACGCCAGACCTTCGACGAGGACGCTACCGTGGTCCGGCGGCTCCACGACGCGGGGGCGGTGCTGGTTGCCAAACTCACCACCGGCGAAATGGCGTTCGGCGATCAATGGGCCGGGGGCCGCACCAACAACCCGTGGAACCCAGAGGAAGGCTCGAGCGGATCGTCAGCGGGTCCGGGCGCCGCCACGGCTGCCGGACTCGTGGGCTTCTCGATTGGCACCGACACCGGCGGCTCGATTCTGTCGCCCGCCGTGCGTTGCGGCATCGTGGGCCTGCGACCGACGTTTGGGCGGGTCAGCCGCCACGGCGTGATGGCGGCCGGCACCACGCTCGACAAGATCGGCCCAATGTGCCGGCACGCCGAAGACTGCGCGATCGTGCTGCACGCCATCGCCGGACCTGACGACCACGACCTGGCGGTCGCCGACCTGCCAGTGACTTTCGACGGCCCTGCCGGGCGGTATCCCAAGCGCATCGGCTACGTGCCGGCCATGATGGACGGCGAGACCGATCCCGAGGCCCGCGCTAACAACGAGCGCGTCTTCGCGATGCTGAAGCGTCTCGGCTGCACGCTGCACCGGGTGGGTATCCCAGGGGGCGGCGACCTGAGCTACTTCATCGAGTACGTGGAACGGGCGGCGGCCTTCGACAGCTTCACGACCTCTGGCGCACACACGGGGCTGCGCCCTCGCACGAGTCGCTTCCTGCGCGCGGGTCAGCTCGTCACGGCCGTCGATTACCTGCAAGCCAATCGCCGCCGTGCCGCCATCATGCAGGACCTCGCCGTGGAGATGCGGAACGTGGACGCGGTGATGTTCACGTCGCTCACGCTCGACTCGCGCACCAGCCTCAACCCGGTGATGAGTCTGACCGGACATCCGTCGATCGCGGTACCCAACGGCTTCATGGGCAATGGCGCCCCCGCTGGTGTGATGTTCACCGGCCACCTGTATCGCGAGGGCGACCTGGTGGCACTGGCGCGTGCGTGGCAAGGCGCGACCGGCGACGCGAAGAAGCAGCCGCCTCTGTTCAGCGCGGCGTGAGCGTCCTACGGCCTCGGCTTCGTCCAGTCGGCCAGTGCCGTCGCAAGCGCCGCCTGCGTCTCCTTGATGGCCGCCAACGCCTGTGTCGTTGGCGGCGCATCGGCGTCTTCCACGATGTCGAGCAACTGCGTGAGCCGGCCGTTCAACCGCTGTAGCTCCTGCGCGGCCTTCTGGGCCGCCTCGCCCGTCGCGGCTCGCGCCTGCATCAGCGCGCCGTAGCTCGTCGTGAGAGCGGCGTCGATCTGGCGTGCCGCGTCGAACTGCGCTTTGAGTCCCAGCGCCGGCGTCTTCACGCGCGGGTCCATCTTCAGCACGAGCGGCTGGACCTGCGTCCTCCCGTCCACCGTCAACCGCACGCTGTAGGCACCCGGCAGCGCCCACACCCCCACCGGCAGCTTCGGCGTGTTGAACGGCACCGCGGCGATCGGATAGCTGAAGTTGAGCACGGCCGGCGGCGGATAGTGCACATCCCAGACGAACCGATGCAGTCCGGCTTTGGCTGAGAGCGGC
>JANMDX010000207.1:0-16658 GCA_031376505.1 Acidobacteriota bacterium | reverse complement strand
GTTTGCGGATTCGGTACTCGCGCTCGACGCGCGGACCGGCACGCGTGTGTGGCACTTCCAGGGCGTGAAGCACGACCTCTGGGACTGGGACTTCCCGGCGCCGCCCACGCTCGTGACCGTGACGCGGAACGGCCAGAAGGTGGAGGCCGTGGCGCAGGTGACGAAGTTCGGCGACACCTTCGTGCTGGATCGCCGCACGGGCGCGTCGCTCTTTCCAATCGAGCAGCGCGCGGTGCCGCCCTCCACCATGGACGGCGAGTTCGCCTCACCCACGCAGCCGCGCCCGCTGCAGCCGGCGCCGTTTGCCCGCCAGGGGCTCACCGAGGCGATGCTGACGACGCGCACGCCCGAGGCGCATGCCGCCGTGCTGGCGCGCTTCAAGACGATGAAGTCAGGCATGTTCGCGCCGCCCTCGCGTGAAGGCACGATCGTATTCCCCGGCTTCGACGGTGGCGCGGAGTGGGGCGGCGCGGCGTTTGACGAGGGTTCCGGGCTGCTGTTCGTGAACTCGAACGAGATGCCGTGGATCGTGAAGCTCATTCCCAACAACGACACGTCGCTCTACAACTCGAAGTGCGCCACTTGCCACAAGGAAGACCGCACCGGCGGCCCGGCCGCGCCGTCGCTCGTCAACCTCGGCACGAAGCTCTCGCGTGACCAGATCATGACCGTGGTACGTCAGGGCACCGGCCGCATGCCGGCGTTTCCAGACATGGGCGCCAGGAACATCGGCGACCTGGCCGACTATCTCATCACCGGCAAGGACAAGGGCGCGGACCCGGCGTTGAAGAACGATCCGAGCCGCTTGAAGTATCGCAGCGACGGCGAGTCGATCTTCGTCGACCCGGATGGCTACCCGGCGGTGGCGCCCCCATGGGGCACGCTCAACGCCATCGACGTGAACACCGGCGACATGCGCTGGCGCATCCCGCTCGGCGAGGTGCCGGAGCTGGCCGCCAAGGGCATGAAGAACACCGGCAGCGACAACTACGGCGGTCCGGTCGTGACGGCCAGCGGCCTGCTCTTCATTGGCGCGACGAACTTCGACAAGAAGTTCCGCGCCTTCGACAAGCTCACGGGCGAGCTGCTCTGGGAAACCACGCTGCCGGCAGCGGGTAATGCCACGCCGTCGATCTACATGATCAACGGCCGCCAGTACGTGGTGATTGCCTGCGGCGGCGGCAAGAACGGTGCGCCCTCGGGCAGCAGTATCGTGGCGTTCGCGCTGCCGGACCGCTAGCGCGAGCGGAGTTGAGGGTGGGTGTCTCCACCAGGCCGAGTGATCTGTTCAGCGACTAGCAGCCCGAGGCCAGGTGGAGATACCCATCCTCGAGTTCGCGCAGTCTATGGCGGCTGGGTCGGTCACCTCGAACGCAAGAGCGCTGGGTCAGTCACCTCGAACGTCAGAGCGCTGGGTCAGTCACCTCGGTCGATCTCCGCCTTGGTGACAGACCCTGCCTTGGTGACAGACCCTGCCGCGGTGACAGACCCTTTGCGCGCGATCGCGATGCGCGCCTCCATGTCGAGCTCGTCCACGCGCTCGGCGCGGAGGCGACCAAGCACCTCATTCTTCACCCGCGCCTGCGCGTCGGGTGTCAGCGCCTCGAACACGCCCCGGTTGCTCGTGCCCATGATGACCGGCCAGAACGCCTCTGGCGTTGTGAGCGGCATGTGCCATCGCTCGGTGACGACGACAGGCACGCCCACACCGGCGTCCGCGAAGAGCGCCTCGAGCGCACCCGGTGGCGCGAGGCGCGCGGCCGGGCTGATGTGCGCGGCGGAGGGGTCTTCACGCAACACGGCGCCCCAGAAATAGGGTTCCCCCGGATCGAGCACCACCTGTCCCCAGACCGTCACAGCAAGCTGGCCGCCGGGCGCCAGCCACGCCCACGCGCGTTGCACCGCGGCGGCCATGTCGTCGAGGAAGAAGAGGCCAAAGACCGACACCACCGCGTCCACCGACCCGGCCGCCACGTCCATTGTCGACACGTCGCTGACCTCGAAGCGGGCCTGTGAGAGCCCGCGTGCTGCGGCCGCGCCGCGGGCCAGGTCCACGAGCGCTGGTGTCAGATCCACGCCCAGCACACGACCTGTGGGCCCGACGCGCTCGGCCGCCGGCAGCGCGGATGCCCCAGTGCCGCAGCACAGGTCGAGCACGCGCGCCCCGGGAGGCAGCGCCAGCAGGTCCACCGTGCGGCGTCCGAAGTGGTGCCAGAAGGGCAGGGTATCGAAGTGGTCGGCGGCGGCGGTGTAGGTGGCGACGATGCGGGACAGGTCGACAGTCATCGCGTGGTCGCGATCATAGCGGCAACCCTCGCCCGCGCGCCGCTCGGCCGGCCCACGCGGCCCGGACCGGCCGGGGAAACGGTCGGTCGCGGGTGCGCTTGTACGCTAAGCTCCGCCCGAGCGGCATCGACACCGAGGGGCGGTCATGCAGATTCACAACAGAATCGTGGCGAGATTCGCTGACGGACGCATCCTGAAGGGCACGACGCAGGACTTCTCCGTGACCCGCGACCACTTTCACGTCATTCCACCGGAAGCTGGCGCTGCGCCTGTGCGGGTGGGCATCCCCGCGCTCAAGGCGGTGTTCTTCGTCAAAGACCACACCGGCAACAAGGACTACAACGAGAAGAAAGCGTTCGCCACGCTGGTGCCGGGACGCAAGCTGCAGGTGGTCTTCAAAGACGGCGAGACGCTGGTGGGCGCCACCACTGGCTACGATGCGGCCCGGCCGGGGTTCTTCATGACGCCGGCCGATCCGAAATCGAACAACGACCGGATCTTCATCGTGGCCAGGGCCGTCCGGGCCGTGGCCTTCATCCAGTAGCGTCGCGCCGGCTACTCGGTCAACGCCAGCAAGCCCGTGTAGATGGCCATGCCCACGACGGCATGCACGCCGTGCGCGTGCAGCTCGTCGATTTCTTCCCGCGTGGTGATGCCGCCGGCAGCGATCACCTGACGCGATGTGGCGCGCGCCACGGCCAGGATCGCGTTCATGTCGGTGCCCTGCATCAAACCCTCGCGGTCCACGTGCGTGTAGAGGAACCCGCTGCAATAGGGCTCGAGCGTCTTCACGGCGTCCACGGCGGTGATGGGCAGCGACGTCTTCCACCCGTGAATCACCACCTGCCCGGCCTTGCTGTCGACCGCGCCGATAATCCGCTGATTGCCGACGGCGCGCACGAGTTCCTGTGCGAACGAGAGGTTGACCGGTTGATGCTGCGGGTCAGTAGCCCGGCCGCCACGGAACAGCGCTGACCCGACGATCACGTGCGTGGCCCCGGCCTCGATCAGCTCGGCTGCGCGGGCCGCCGAACGCACGCCGCCGCCGACCCGGCACGGCAGCCGGGCACTGATGTAGCGCACGAGCGCGTCGTTATTGCCCACGGCCATGGCCGCGTCGAGATCGATGAGCTGTACGGCCTCGAACCGTGTGAAGCGGGCAATCCACCCGTCGACATCGGTGGATTCGAGGGCGAGTTTCTCGCCCTGCACGAGCTGCACGATGCGCCCGCTCTTCAAGTCAATCGATGGAATCAGCACCCGAATGTTCCCCTGGCATGAGCCTGTCGACGGCTGGTCACCAAATCCCGACGCGGCCCGACACCGACTGGATGAGCTTCCGCGAGTCGAAGCCCACACCTTGTCGAAACACGGTTTCTACGGTGCGCACGTCGCCAATGGCCCGCGACGGGTCGCCCGACATCACCACGAGATCGGCTTGTTTGCCCGGCGCCAGGGTGCCGATGCGGGCCTCGCGGCCCAGGAACCGCGCGCCGTTGCGCGTGCCGATGGCGATTGCCTCGAGCGGCGTGAAGCCCGCCTCGACGAGCAGCTCGAGCTGTCGTTGATTGGCGAAGCCCGGAATTACGCCACCACCGCCGGTGGGATCGGTGCCAGCCAGCAGGACGCCGCCGGCACGCGCGAACTCGCGTTCGAGCGCCATGGCCTTCGGGAAGAGCGTGCGGTAGACCGACTGGGTGCTGGCGGCCGTGCGCGCGAAGGTCTGCTCGAACTGCGTCTTGAGCTGCGGCGTGAGCACCTCGAGTCCGGGCGGCATCGGCCGGCCCGGCGTGAAGGTCTCGAACACGGTCAGCGTAGAAGTGAGGGCGACGCCCTTGCTGACAAGCGTCTTCACGAGCGCCTTGAACGGCGCGCCCTGCGGATCGAGGTCCGCGACCGTCTGCTGTCCACGGCCCTGGCCAGGACACTGGTCGGGCACTTTGTCGCCGACGAAGTCGGTCGCCGCCAGGAACCCGTGCTCCAGATTGTCGATACCGAGTCCGGCCGCTTCGGCATACGTGACCGAGCACAGGTGTCCGGTGACCTTCATGCCGCGCGCGTGCGCGGCCTGCACAGCGGCGCCGAGCGCCTCGCGCGAGATCTGCATGTAGGCCTTGAACGACGTCGACCCGGCCTCGGCCCAGTAGTCCACGTGTCGCCTGGCGGCCTCCGCGGTGCCAAGCGTCGTCATCTGCAGGAACGGATTCGGGCCATTCACGTACGGCGCCGTGGCGTCGATGGCGGGCCCGGCAATCTCGCCGGTGTCGACCCGCTGCTTGAGCGAGATGTCCATGAAGCCGTTCATGTTGCCGCCCGTGCGCATCGTGGTCACGCCGCCGGCCAGGTACAGTCGCACGAAGCTCTGGCCGAGCTGCCCGTAGACGCCCGGGCCGGTCGGATAGTAGAGGTGCTCGTGCACCATCACCAGGCCGGGCATCACGCTCTTGCCGGTGAGGTCGATCACGCGCGCGCCCGCGGGCGGCGGCGTGCTGGCGGTGGGACCCATGGCCGCAATGACGCCGTCACGCAGCACGAGCGTGTAAGCGTCGCGCGCCGGCGCGCCGGTGCCGTCGATTACGCGCGCGTTCACGAGCGCCACGATGGGTGCGTCCACCGACACGAAGTCCTTGATGGCGTCGCCGATGGGTGCGCGCTGCGCCAGGAAGCGCTCGGGCCATGCCGCCGCCACACACAGCAGCACCGCAGCGAGACGGCGGAGGGGGCGCCGCACGTCAGGCGTGCCGGTGATCGGCGGGCAGGCCGAAGCGGCTGATGGTGTCGCCCTCGAAATCCACTTCGATGAGCACGGCGGGCTCGTTGCCCATCACCCAGGCGTCGTGCCCGGGTTCGATCGCCACGGCCGCAGGCGCCTCGTATTCCTGCACGCAGCCGTCGGGGAAGTGCACGTGGATGCGTCCGCGCGCCAGGAAGCCCACGTGTGCGTGCATGCAGGTCTCGGTGTGGGTCACCGGCTTCATGTGCGTGGACCAGCGGAAGCCCACCGGATAGATGGCGCGCTTGATGCGCCCCGTGCCCGTGCGCACGATGTCGAGTTGCACGCCGCCGACGACGCGCGAGTCGGCGCCGGGCATCGGTGCGGTCAGGGAATCGTGAGTGCTCATCGGGCTCCTACCTCAAAGACGTATAACACGTGTCCCGTCGCAGGGTGGTTGATTTCTGGCGCGATCGTCCGCGGTACCACGCGCGGGCTGCCGCCCCCAAGACCCGTCGTCACGGCGATGTACTGTCTGCCGCCGGCCGTGAAGCTGACTGGAAAGCCCTGCACGGAGGTGCCGAGGCGCGTCTGCCACAATACCTTCCCGGTCTTCACATCGTAGGCGCGGAAGCGGCGATCGAGGTCGCCGATGAAGACGAGTCCGCCGCCGGTGGAGAGTGCCGCGGTGAGAAACGGCGCGCGCTGCTCAACGCTCCACAGTTCCTTCAGCGTGCGCACGTCGTAGGCGGCGAGTTTGCCGATATTGCCGTCGCTGCCTGGCATCTCGAAGAACCGGCGCGCGCCGGCCGTGCCGCCCTGGCCCGGCACCTGCTCGACCTTGCGCGGTGCGATCTCCATGCACGACTGGCTCAGCGGGATCACGAGCGCCTGCGTGCCCGGGTGGTAGGTCATCGCCTGCCAGTTGTGGCCGCCCTCCGTACTTGGACAGGCAGCAATCCACTGGTCGACTTTCTGCTCCAGGATGTCGCCGCGATACGTGGGCCGGCCGGTCTTGCGGTCGATGTTCGTGTAGACGTTCTGGAAGATCGTCTCGGTGAAGTCGAGCAGTGCGCCGGTCGTGCGATCGAGCTTCCACAGGATGCCCGACTTGCCGATGGTGAAGAGCGCCTTTTCGGCGCCCGTATCCACCGACACCTTCTCGTAGACTTCGTCGAGGTCGAGCGTCTCGCCCGGCTGGTGCTGGAAGCGCCACACGAGTGCGCCGGTATCGGGATTGAGCGCCACGGTCGACGCCGTGTGCTGCGCGGCATCGAAGGGTCGCGTGCCGCGGCTCGCCGGCATCCACGGCTTGGCTTGTGCGATGCCCCAGAAGGTGAGATCCACGGCTGGGTCGTAACTGCCGGCAATCCACGTCTCGCCGCCCTGGCGCATCATGTTCGGCAGGTTGTTCCACGTGTCGCCGCCGGGCTCGCCGGAATGAGCGACGGTATGAAACTTCCAGGCCAGCGCGCCCGTCTGGGCATCGTAGGCGCTGATGAAACAGCGCTCCTCGCGGTAGCGGTCGCAGCCGCCGAGTCCCTGAATGACCTTCCCCTTCACGACGATCGGGCCGCTCGAATTCCCGAAGCCCTTGCTGCCGTCGGCAATCACCGTGGTCCACACCGTCTTGCCGGTGCGGGCGTCGAGCGCCACCAGCCGCGCATCGGTGGTTGCCAGATAGATCTTGTCGCCGTAGATCGCCAGGTTGCGCATGCCCCCCGCGGCGTTGCCAGGGCGGTTGGGCCCAACCTGGTTGGCCCACAGGAGTTCACCACTGGCGCCGTCGAGTGCCTGCACTTCGTTCATGGTGTTGGTGAGGTAGACGATGCCGTCGTGCACGAGCGGCATCGGCTGATTGGATCCGCCCTCGTTCATGTTCCACGCCCAGGCGAGCCGCAGCGTGCCGACGTTCGCGGTCGTGATCTCGTCGAGCGGGCTGTGGCTCCAGGCCTGGTAGGTGCGGCGCGCCATCAGCCAGTCGCCGGCCGGCGGGGTGCGCAGCATCTGATCGGTCACCGGCGTGAAGCGGGGCACCTCGCCCGAGACGTAGAGCCCGCGCGCGGGTGGCGGTCCCGCGGACCGGACCGGGGCCGGTCCGTCACCACCGGGAGCCGCGGCCTGCGTGGTCGTGGGCCGCACGCCCGAGGCGACCGTGCCGATCGGCACGGCGGTGGCGGGCGTGAGCGCGGCCGGCCCGGCGGCGGCGCCGTTGGCCTGCAGGATGAACGCCGTGATGGCCAGGTACTCGTCGGCGCCCAGCGTGGCGCCCCCCGGCGGCATCGACGTGCGGATGTAATCGTAGAGCTCCTGGGTGGAGCGCGCGCGCCACACGGTCATGAAGGCCGGGCCCGCAAGCTGCGCGGCCTCGTTGCTCCCGCCGAGGCTTGGCAGATGACAGGAGGCGCAGCGCGCCTGGTAGGCATCCCGCCCGGCGCCGGCCTGCGCCGCGGTGAAGATGGCCGGCACTGCCGGCTGCGCCTGCCAGCCGCCCGCGGCATCAGCCGTCACCACGGTCCTGCCGGTGCCCAGCAGCGCCACTGTCAGTCCGGCTGCGGCGATCGTGATCCATCCGTATCCGAGGTGTCGGCGGGTCATCATCGTTGTCCCTTCGGGGCCATGAGCCACCCCCTCAGATTGCCATCGGGCGCCTTCTCACTGTTGAGCTCCACGTAGAGCAGGCCCGCGGCGTAAGCCGTCGCCTGCTCGCGCGTGAGCGCCACGGTGCCCTTGAACGCGCCGGTCGTGCCGCCGCTCGAGGCGAATTCCCCGACCAGCCGGCCGCGCATGCCGCGTCTGGGGCTGTCGTAGACGCGCACCGCGGTCGCCGGCGACTTCAACCCCGTGTAGGTACCCTCCACCGTGAGGCTCGTGCCGCTCAGCGTGGCGGTGGCCGCGCCCAACCCGGCGATGGCTTCCTGCATCGCAAGGTCGATGGGCACGGGCGCGAGGCGGGCGCGCATGGGGCCGGGAACCGCCTGGAGGGCCGCGATCGCGAGACCTACGACGAGGGTGGAAACCTGCATGGTCGTGAATTGTAACGGGGCCTGTCACCGTTACACATCAACTTGAGCGCCAGGCAGCTCGACCGTAGAATTTGGCTCCGCGGCTCCAGTGACTCGACCCTTGTCGTCGACGACGGGCATCCAAGGCCGCAGCAGATCTACGAGCCCATGCCTCAATCGACGACGAACAGCGCTAGCGTCGCGTGCCCTCTCTGCGGCGATCCAACGCCGCCCGCGATCTTGCGCGAAGCCGCGTGGCTGCCCGCAACCGCGCTCGCGCGGCTGGCCGACGCCCACCCGGGATGGACGCGCAACGACGGCACCTGTCCCGCCTGCGCGCAGGACGCGCTGCTGGCCGTGCTGCTACACCATGGCCACAACGCGTTCCACGCCAGCGTCCAGGCGCACTGGCCGCTCGACGCCGAGTCGGCCTTCGGCGCCATTCCCACCCCACTCAGGCTTCACGCCGACCCGCGGTTTACCGGGCGGGCCGTCACGATGGCCTTTGTCGACGCCGGTTTTTATCCGCATCCCGATCTCATCGACCCCGTGAACCGTATTCGCGCCTGGGTCGACGCCAGCAGCCCAGCGATCGACAGCCGCGATTTTGGTCCCGCCGAGCGACCACAGTGGCCGGGATGGGACCGCCAGGCCGCAGCGCAGTGGCACGGCGTGATGACCACCGCCACCGCGTGCGGCAATGGCACGCTCAGCCACGGCTTCTACCGCGGGCTCGCCCCGGACGCCCAACTGGTGTTGGTGCAGGTGGCCGACGCCTCGGGACACATAGGGAACCCGGCGATCGAACGAGCCCTGACGTGGATCGCCCGCAACGCCGAGCGCCTCGACATTCGCATCGTCAGCGTGTCGCTGGGCGGCGATCCCGTCGCCTCGCCGGCGGACAACCAGGTCGACACCGCCGTCGCCGCGCTCGTCGATCGAGGCATCGTGGTCATCGTGGCTGCCGGCAACGACGGCGAACGCCGACTGGTGCCACCTGCCAGCGCACCTGCCGCCCTCACCGTGGGAGGGCTCGACGACCGCAACGACTTCGGGCACGACGCATGGGAGGTCTGGCACAGCAACTACGGTGAGACCCTCGGCCGGGCGCCCAAGCCCGAGCTCGTGGCGCCCAGCCTGCGAGTGGTGGCGCCGATTCTGCCTGGCTCGACGCTCGCGCAGGAGGCTCGTGAGCTGTTTGCGCGCCGCGGCGCACCTGACGCCGACGAGGCCCTCGCGCTGCGCAAGCTGGTTACGCCGCACTACCAACATGTGGAGGGCACGAGCTTCGCGGCGCCCATCGTGGCTGGCATCGCAGCGGACATGCTGCAGGCCAACGCGTCGCTGACGCCACGTCGCGTGCGGGAACTACTGCAGGCGGCGGCGCAACCGGTGCCGGGCGCTTCTTCGGAGCGCCAGGGCGCCGGTGCCGTCGACGCCGGCCGGGCGGTGACCCTCGCGCTGGCCGACCGCCACTCGCGACGCGCCGATTTTGCGGCGTCGCCCTTGGTCGAGGGCGCCTCCGCGCGGTTTCTCCTGCACGATCACACGGTGTCGCGCGTGGCGGTGCTGGGCTCGTGGGACGGGTGGCGCTCACCGGGGCTCGTCGCCGTTCGAATCGAGGACGGATTGTGGGAAGCCCGGCTCGCCCCCGTTCCGCCCGGACCGCACACCTACAAGTTCCTGCTCGACGGCGATCGATGGCTGGTCGACCCGGCCAACCCCTCGCGGGTCACCGACGAGAGCGGGCGCTGGAACAGTCTGCTCGACCACGGCGACCGGGCGTAGCGGCGACACGCCGGCCTCGTCGGAGCATCGAACGAGGGCCACCAATGGCGGGTGCGCAGAACGAGGCCGGGTTCATGAACGAAAGCGCGCGACTCAACGAGGCTCCTGAAGTGGGCTGGAAGCAGTGGGGGCCGTACCTCAGCGAACGGCAGTGGGGCACGGTGCGCGAGGACTACAGCGCCGGCGGGACGGCGTGGGAGGCGCTCAGCCACGACGCGGCGCGAGGCCGGGCGTATCGCTGGGGCGAAGACGGCATCTTCGGCTTGAGCGACGACCAGCAGACCCTGTGTTTCGCGCTGGCCTTCTGGAACGGCCATGACCCGATTCTGAAGGAGCGCTTGTTTGGTCTGACCAACAGCGAGGGCAATCACGGCGAAGACGTCAAGGAGTCGTACTACTACCTCGACGCGACCCCGACGCACTCGTATCTGAGGGCGCTCTACAAGTACCCGCAGGCGAGGTTTCCATACGCCGAGCTCGTCGAAGAGAACCGCCGGCGCGGCAAACAAGACCCCGAGTTCGAGCTTGCCGACACGGGCGTCTTCGACGGCGATCGGTACTTCGATGTCGTCGCCGAGTACGCGAAGCGGTCGCCGACCGACCTGTGCCTGCGCCTTACGATTCACAATCGCGGCCCCGAGGCGGCAGACCTGCACGTGCTGCCGCATCTGTGGTTCCGCAACACGTGGTCCTGGGGCAATCCGGCCGACCGGCCAGAACTCACCCTCGAGGACGACGCCATCGTCGCGCGGGACTCTCGGCTTGGCACCTACCGGCTCTACCGCGAGTCCGAGGCGCCGTGGCTCTTCACCGACAACGACACCAACAATCGCCGGCTGTTCGGCCAGGCGAACCAGACAGGCCATGTCAAGGACGCCTTCCATGAGTTCGTCGTCCATGGCGACGCACTGGCGGTGAATCCCGCACGCCGCGGGACGAAGGCCACGGCCCACTACCGGCTGCACATCCCTTCGGGCGCGCAGACCGTGGTGCGCCTGCGGCTCTCAGTCGCCGAGCACCGTAAGCCCTTCGACGGCTTCGACACCCTGGTCGACGTGCGGCGACGCGAGGCCGACGAGTTCTACGACCGCCTGCAGCAGGGGCTTTCGGCTGACCAGCGGCTGGTGCAGCGTCAGGCGTTGGCCGGGATGATCTGGAGCAAGCAGTTCTTCTACTACGACGTGCCGCAGTGGCTGAAGGGCGACCCCGGCCAGCCCGCGCCACCCACCGCACGGCTCGGCGGCCGCAATCACGAATGGCGGCATCTGAACAACGCCGACATCATCTCGATGCCCGACAAGTGGGAATACCCATGGTACGCCGCGTGGGACCTGGCGTTCCACACCATCTCACTCGCACTGGTCGATCCGGATTTCGCCAAGCAGCAGCTCGTGCTGCTCACCCGCGAGTGGTACATGCATCCGAATGGCCAGCTACCCGCCTACGAGTGGGCGTTTGGCGATGTCAATCCGCCCGTGCACGGGTGGGCCACGTGGCGAGTGTTCCAGATGGATCGGAAACAACGGCGACTGGAGCGGCCAGACGACCCCGGCGATCTGGCGTTTCTCGAGCGGGTGTTCCACAAGCTGATGCTCAACTTCACGTGGTGGGTGAATCGCAAGGACGCCGAGGGGCGCAACGTCTTTCAGGGCGGGTTCCTCGGCCTCGACAACATCGGCGTGTTCGATCGCAGCGCCCCGTTGCCGACCGGCGGATACATCAACCAATCCGATGGCACGAGCTGGATGGCGATGTATTGCCTCAACCTGATGCGCATCGCGCTCGAACTGGCCCAGCACAATCACGTTTACGAAGACATCGCGACCAAGTTCTTCGAGCACTTCCTGCATATCGCTGAAGCGATGACGACGATGGGCGACGGTGTCGGTCTCTGGGACGACGAGGACGGATTCTTCTACGATGTGCTCAACCTGCCCGACGGCCAGAAACTGCCACTCAAGGTGCGGTCGATGGTGGGTCTGATCCCGCTCTTTGCGGTCGAGACGCTGGAGCCTGATTTGCTGGCCAAGGTGCCTGCCTTCAGCGCCCGTCTTGACTGGTTCCTGAACGCCCGGCCCGATCTGGCCGCGTTGGTGTCCCGGTGGTGCGATCCGGGAAGGGGAGAGCGGCGGCTGTTGTCGCTGTTGCGGGGCAGCCGCATGAAGCAGTTGCTGCGCCGCATGCTCGACGAATCGGAATTCCTGTCGGACTACGGCGTGCGCGCGCTCTCGAAGGCCCACGGCGCAAATCCGTATGTGCTCGAATGGGGCGACCAGCGATTCTCGGTCGAGTACCAGCCTGGCGAATCGGCGTCGGGGCTGTTTGGCGGCAACTCCAACTGGCGAGGCCCTATCTGGATGCCCGTCAACTACCTGATCATCGAGTCGCTGCAGAAGTTCCACCACTACTACGGCGACGACTTCACCATCGAGTGCCCCACCGGATCGGGTCGCTATCTCACCATCGACGGCGTGGCTGCAGAGCTTGCGACGCGGCTGACCGGCATCTTCCTGCGCAACGACCGTGGAGAGCGCCCGGTGTTCGGGGCCGATCGACGCCTGCAAGACGACCCGCACTTCCGGGACCACGTCCTGTTCCACGAGTACTTCCACGGCGACACCGGCCGCGGCGTGGGCGCGTCCCACCAAACGGGCTGGACGGGTCTGGTCGCGAAACTGCTGCAGCCCAGGCCGTCGCGCTGAGCACCTCGCCGGTCATCCTTGGCACCAGCCGCAAAGGCCGAGCGAGCGCGCACGCTGCGACCCTGCTTGCGGCGTTGCTGAATCGTCGCGCCCGAATACAACCACAGCTTCCCGGGCCTGCTGAAGCACGCTCTCGACAGCTGCCTGACCGAGTACGTCCACAAGGCCGTCGGGCTCGTCGGAGTGTCGTCGGGTCCCTTCGCCGGCACTCGTGTGGTTCAGGGCATGTTGCCGGTCATGCGGGAGCTGGGGCTCGTGACCATCTTCTGGGACATCAACATCGGTCAGGTCGGCACGGTGTTCGCAGACGACGGACGCGTGCTGGACGACGCCGTCGTTCGGCGGTCAGATCGGTTCATCACAGAGCTGATCTGGATGTCCACGGTGCTGCGGTATGGCAGGGAATACGTGGCCGTTGACCAAGCAGCCCCCGCGATGGCGAACCTGGTGCCGTGTCCCTGCTGCGGAACGGTCATGACCCATCATGCCGACAAGGAAGTGGCGATCCACGCGGGCGACGATGGCATCGCGATGGCTGCGGTCCATGCCTGCGCCGGATGTGGGGCCCAGGATGCGACGATTGAGCCCGCATCCGCAGCCGAGCGAGGTTGAGCCTGCGCTGCTGCGCCGCCGGCCTGTCGCGCGAACCGATGTGGGCCTACTGTTCCTCGTAGAACACCGTAAGGCCGCCGTCGATCACGTAGGTCGTCCCCGTCACGTAGTCGCTGTCGGGCGAGGCCAGAAATACCGCCAGGCCAGCCACGTCGTTCGGTGTGCCGAGGCGACTGAGCGGAATCTGGTCGACGAGCGAGGCCAGCTTCGCCGGATCGTTCAACAACGCCCGGTTGATGGGCGTCTCGATGGCGCCGGGCGCGATGTTGTTGATCGTGATGCCGAGCGGACCGAGCTCCACGGCGAGTGTGCGCGTCAGCATGCGGACGCCGCCTTTGCTGGCGCAATAGGCGGCGAAGTTCGGGAACGCGAGTTCTTCGTGGACCGAGCTGATGTTGACGATCTTGCCAGGACGGCCCGCGGCCATGCACTGCTGGACGAAAGCCTGCGCGGCAAAGAACACACCCTTTAGATTGACGCCAACCACGGCGTCGAAATCGCTCTCGGTTACATCCCAGAACGCCGCGTGCTTCTCGATGCCGGCATTGTTCACCAACACGTCGAGACCGCCGAGTGCCGCCGCGCTCTGCGCCACCAGATCCCGAACCTCGCTGACGGAGCCGAGATTGGCCCGAATCACGGCCCCGCGCCGCCCAAGTGCGTGGACTTCGGCGAGCGCCTCTTCGGCGCCCCTCGGGTCGCTGTGGTAGTTGATGACGACATCGGCGCCCTCCTGGGCCAGCCGAACGGCGATGCCGCGGCCAATGCCTTTGCTGCTCCCAGTGACGAGCGCCTTGCGGCCCAGCAGTCGAGTGCCAGTCGTGGTCATAGGGTTACAGCTCGCAGTAGATTTTGATGGCACCGTCTGGGTGCTCCAGGTGGTCGAACAGCTCGCGGTACCGGTCGAGGCCGTCGACCCGGTGCGTCAGCAACTGAGCCAGCCAGCCTGGGTATTCAGCCTGCGCTTGCGCCAGGTCGCGCACGCCCGTCTCGAAGTTGTCCCGGCTGGCGTTCACGCTGCCGACCATCACCTTGTTGCCGAGCACGAACTCGAGGTTGATGCGGTCGGCCGGCACCTCCAGCATACGTTGACCGCCGGTGATGCTGGTCAGCACGAGCGCGCCGTTCTTGGCCAGCACTTGCATGCTTTCGAAGACCACCGCGGACGACCCCGTGCCTTCGAAGATCAGGTCGAACGGGCCACTCGCTGCCGCCGTCTCCGTGATGCTCTGTTCCGCCGTGTTCACATACGTCGCGCCGACCGCGTCGACCAGGTCGGCGTTCAGGTGCGGCCGCGGCGTTCGGCCAAAGGTCGTCACCGCGAGCCCGCGAAGACGCAGCACCAGCGTGGCCAACAGTCCCAGCGTGCCCGAGCCCATGACCGCCGCCGTGCGCGGACGCCACACTTTCATCCGGCGCTGGATCTCATAGGCCTGCGTGATGCCCTTCTGTGCGATGGTCATCGGCTCGAGCAACACACCGACGTCCTGCAGCGCTTGCGGAACCTTGACGATGAACGCCTCGTCGTCGACGTAGTACTCGGTCAGATAGCCATGGCGCAGGTTGATGCCGCGTTCGAGGTACTCACTGTCGGTGGTCATGTCTTGCAAGCCGATCGCGTCGAAGAGACTCGTGCCTGGACGACGCACGCTCGCGACCACGAAGTCGCCTGGGCGCAGGAACTCGACGTTCGCTCCCACGGCCGCGACCTGGCCGAACCCCTCGTGGCCGATCACCAGAAAGTCGTAGCCGTCCGGCGCTGTGCCGTACTCGGCCGCATTGATCTCGCGATCGGTGCCGTCGACGCCGACCCGCAGCACCTTCACGAGGACGCCGCGGCCATTCGGGATGTCTGACAGCGACGGCATCGGCAGCGCGGCAAGATGAGCGCTGTTTGGCGTGCCGGGGCGTACTGCAATGGCTTTCATCGTGTCCTCACGGGAGGGTGTGGCCGAAACGTGGGGCGACCAGAGTCGATCAGGGCAATGGCGCCAATCATCACGGGTTGGATGCCTGCCGATCACTGCCGTGTCGCACCGGCACGGGTTTCTTCGTATGGGTATCGGCCTGCCCGGCGTAGCGTCGTTGCACCAGCGTCATCAGGGCCTGGCGCCCGCGATGCAGCCGGATCTTCACTGCGTTCGGGGTGATGCCTATAAGAGCCGCGACGTCCTCGGAGGACATCTCCTCCACGTCACGCAGCAGGTACACCTGGCGATAGACCTCTGGCAGCTCAGCAGCGCATTCGCGGAGCAGGCACAGCAGCTGCGCCTGCTCCAGCACTTCGTCCGGGAACAGGTCGTCGTCAGCCGATGCCGCGCGGTGCCCGTCGCTCAGGTAGCTGGGCAGCAGTTCTTCAATTGAACCCTCCGGCTTTCGCTTGCGCGAGCGCAGGCGCATCAGCGCCGCATTCACGACGATGCGGTGCAGCCAGCTGCCGATCTGCGCGTTCCCCGCGAACTGGCCGACCGCCCGGAACGCCGAGAGCATGGCTTCCTGTACGGCGTCTCGTGCGTCTTCGTCGTTGCGCAGGAGCCTGCGGGCCGTGGCCAGCATCCTGGAACCATAGCGCCGGAGTACCAGCTCGAAGGCCCAGTCCTGCCCTCGTCTGAGGCCATCCAGTACCTGAGTCTCGTTCCAGTCTTGCAGCCAGTCGGCGGCACTAGTGTCGTAGGTCATCGGTGTCTCCTCGTTCGCGACTTCGACGCCCATGGATACCCGATGAGGTACGCGAAACGGGTCAATTGGAGCGCACCTGTGTGTCAGTCGTACCTCATTCGATAAGTCACTACCAGTCAACGTGTTACGGAGACACCTCAGAGCGCAGAAGCCGACCGACCGGCTCCGCGTATGATTGGCAGAGCCATGGAACCGCATCGCGAGGCCTCCAGGGGCTATCGCTTCGGCGTATTCGAGGTTGAGTGCGCGGCTGCATCACTGCGCCGCGACGGCGCGGTCGTGCGACTGCGCGGCAAGCCGTTCGACATCCTCCAGTTCCTGCTCGAACGGCCAGGCGACCTCGTGACGCGGGACGAACTGCGCCAGCACCTGTGGCCGGCCGACACCTTCGTCGACTTCGATCACGGGCTGAACGCAGCGATGAACCGTCTGCGGGACGCGCTCGGTGATGCCGCCGACAATCCCCGATTCATTCAGACCCTGCCGCGCCGTGGGTACCGCTTCATCGCTCCCGTCGAGCGGCTGCCACTGGCCCCGCCGTCAGCGCCGCCCGCGTCGGAGCCTGAGCCGCTCGCCCTCCCCCTTGGGCCAGGCACGCCGGCGCCAGCGCCGGTTCCGGGGCGACCCTTCGAGGGCGGCCGCTGGGTGCTGGCGACGGCCGGCGTGGCCGTCCTGGTGACTGCGATTGCCGCGACCTTCTGGCTCACGACGCCTCCGTCGTGGCGAGGCGTGGCTCGTGCCCGCCCCATGCTCGCCGTGCTCCCGTTCGAGAACTTGAGCGGATCACCCGACCAGGCCTACTTCAGCGACGGCTTCACTGACGAGCTCATCGGCCAGCTGGGCGCGCTGAACCCTGAGGCACTCGGGGTCATC
>JANMDX010000174.1:0-2307 GCA_031376505.1 Acidobacteriota bacterium | reverse complement strand
CTGCACGACGCCCTCGGCGTTGGGCAGGCCGCCGTAGCCCACGCCCGACTCCTCAGGATCCAGCTCGCACAGGTTGACGCCGGCCACGAGCGAGTCGAGCACGTCCTTGCCGCCGCTCGTCATCATCTCGAAGGCGAGCTGGACGGTGGTTCTGGTGCCGCCGTTCTTGTAGACGTTGCCGTTGTCGCTGGCAATCACGACGGGCTTCGCGCCAGCGGTGCGCATCGCTGGCGCCTGGCCGAATGCCGAGGCCGCGGTTCCCAGCGCAACGCTGGCAGCGGTGGAGGTCTGGACGAACTCGCGACGGGTCAGCTTCTGGGACATGGATGCTCCTGGAGGGTGCCGGGAGCATCCTAGCCCAAGTGCGCGACCGGCGGGCCTACTGCTTCCAGAGCTTCTTCCACCACGCGGCGGCCGGGACGTCGGCGGGCCCGCGCGGCGGTGCCACCGGTCCCGACCCCTGGCGCCGGCGGATGTCCTCGATGCCCCAGCCGGTGAGCGACGCCAGCGTCTGCGCCTCTCGGTCCCGGCGTTGCACCAGTTCACGGCGATAGGCGTCGGCGGCGTCGCAGGTCGCGGGACCTGTATAGGCATGGCGCAGCACGTAGCGGCCCTGGAAGTTCGTGCGATCGCCGGTTTCGTGGAACACGAGGTCTTCGGGGAAGTGCGCCTGGTCGTAGCGCACGTGCAGGCGCGTCACGAACACGTCGGCCGGCGAGGGTGTCGGGGTGAACCGCGCGCCGCTCCGGGTCACACCCGCCAGGCTGTCCTGCCAGAACACCCCGAGCTGCCGCAGTTCGACGCCCGACAGTGGGTCGGCGGCGCACGGGTCGCACCACGCCATGTCCCACGCGTATTCCTGGAACACCGCGCTCATGTTCTCGCGCCGCACATGGGCGTCGAACATCGCCTTGTACATCTTCGCGAATTCCGCCGGGTCCTTGACGTAGGTGGGAATCTCCACGTCGGTGCGCAGCTTCACGGTGCGGTAGTTCGTGCTCTCGACCCGGCCCTTGCGCGTGAGGGCGTAGACGAAGAGCTCCTGCGCGCCGTCGGCGTTCACCATGCCCAGGCGAATGGGCAGCATGAACTTCGGCGATTCGTAGGCCACCTGAATGGGCCGCAGGGTCGAGAACCCGAGCTTCGACTGCTCGGTCACGTTCACTTTGGCCACGAAGAAGCGCAGGTTCTGCTTGATGTAGCTGCCGAGCACCGCCGACGCGCCGGCCGGGATCCGGTAGCCGCTGTCGCGCAGCCATGTCTCGAGACCCGAACTCTGCAGGGCCGAGAGGATCAGGATGTCGTATTCGCCGACGGTGTAGCGCGCCTCGATCGTGACGCCGAGGTTCTTGGCGCGGCGCTCCTCGCGCGCGCCGCCGTCCGCGCGCGCCGTGGCCGTCGGTGCCGCCATCGACTGCACCATGCGATCGTAGACGGCGCACGGATTCGCGTCGAAGTACTCCACCAGCCGCGGCGCGGTGTAGGCATCGAGGTGCGACAGGAGCGACGCGTCGGCGACGTGGATCTGATCGCGGGTGATCGAGGTCGGCACGGGAATCACCATCGCGAACTCCCGCGGATCGCCGCGGAAGTCGTTGGCCATCGTCAGCACCGTCCGATCGCCATCGCGCACGAGCACGACCTGCGACGCCTTGTTGAAGATGGTGGTGTCGGCCTTGGCCACATAGAAGCCGCAGAAGGCGGCCGCAGAAGACGCGTGACCCAGGGCGGCCAGCGCGGCGAATACGAACACGGCGGTCTTGCGCATCATCGGAGTTCTCCAATCGAATCGAGTTACGGGTGAGAGCAGACGTGGCCATTCGTAGCGGGCGGACGGACACAGTCGGTCGATGAGCGGCACGAGCGGCGAGGCCAGCACCAGCGCCCACAGGAAGCCGTTGGGACGGAACAGGCGGAAGTGCACGTAGGCGGCGCCGACGGCGACGAGCAGTGCGAACAGGACGCGTCCCGCGCGCGAATCGGGCGTGGTCTTCGGGTCGGAGATCATGAAGAAGCTGAAGAGCAGGAACGCGCCGCTCTCGAGCCGATGCAGCGGAATGGTCAGCGGCTCACCGAGCTGCAGCGACCGCGACACCACGAGTCCGGCGTAGGCCGCGATGAAGGCGAGCGTGACGTCGCTGCGTGCCGAGCGGAATGTGACCGCCAGACCGGCGGACGCGATCGCAAACGCGAAGCTGGCGCCAGTGCCCCACTGGCCGGGCGACACCCACACGGCCGGGGTCGTCAGCAGCAGCGCCGCGAGCGCCACGTTGGTCGGATTGAAGACGTGCTTCCCGCGCACGCGGA
>JANMDX010000167.1:0-3662 GCA_031376505.1 Acidobacteriota bacterium | reverse complement strand
GCGCCCATCGCCAGGCACCGGGAGCAGACCGCTCCACGCGCGGAGTGGCGCGATGCCGGCGGCCTGCCAGCCGATCGTGCCGGTCTTGTCGGCCCAGATCATGTTCTCGGACGGCATGCGGTTGTAGGCGCAGGCCTCGCGAAACTCGTCCCACGTCCTGGCCTGGTTCATGCGCAGGCTCGCCAGATACGGCGCGCCGCCCGTCTCCATCCACGCGGCTTTGAGCGCGTAGGCGCGGCGGTTCGCGCGGTCTTCGTGCAGCACCGGTCCGTGGCGCGTGAACTTCAGCTCGACCTTGGCGTCGGCCTGACCCTTTACCGGCACCGTGTCCGCCACGACGCGCATGGCTTCCCACCGGCCCTGATACCGGTACTCGTTGGGATTGGCAGGATTCGTGTCGTACACCATCAGGTCTTCGCTGTCGGTGCCGAAGATGGTCAGGCCCCACGCGCCGTATTCGTTATGGCCGATCGACACACCAGGCAGCACCGGCTCGCCGCCGCCAATCACGTTCCAGCCCGGCGCGACCAGATGTACCCAGTAGCGCAGCGACGGCGCCTCGATGACCCGGTGCGGATCATTGGCCATGATGGGCATCGAGCTTTGCGTGTGCGCGCCGCTTACGATCCAGTTATTCGAGCCGATGTCGCGGTCCACGATGCGACTGGTGGTGACCGCACTGGCCATGAGCGCCTCAGCCGCCTTCGCCGAGGCGTCGGCGGCCAGGGCCGGTCGCGCCTCGCCGCGATACGCCGGCGCCACGTCTTCGGGCTTGAACGCGATCGGGTCACGGAAGGCGTTGTAGAGCTTCAGCACATCGGCCGGGAAGGTCACGGGATCGATGAGCGGGTCCAGCGCGAGCGACGGCTCGCCGCTCTGGCCGGCCTGCAGCCAGAGCAGCTCGCGCAGCTTCTCGCTGCTGCCGAGCGCACCGATGGCCCGCACGTGCGTGGCCTCGTCGGGCACGTTCGAGGTCAGCGCCTGATGACGCGAGATCACCACTTCGGGCGTCCACTTGCCGGGCGTGATGCCGAGCATCCGCAGTTCTATAGGCAGTGTGGCCGGCGTGCGAATGGCTTCGTCCACGTAGGCGTTCACGCCGCGCACGTAGGCCTCGATGATCTGCTTGCCGCGGGGATGGTAGTGATTCAACTCGGCGTCGAGGTTGCCGCGGAACTTGTGAAGGCGCGTGCCGATGTCGCGGTTGAGTTCGCGCGGGCCGAGAATCTCGGCCACGGTGCCGGTAGCGCGCCGCCGCCAGACTTCGAATTGGAAGAGCCGATCCTTGGCGGCGAGATACCCCTGCGCCATGAACAGGTCGTCTTCGTTCTGGGCGTAGATGTGATTGAGGCCCCAGCGGTCGCGGATCACCTCCACTGGCTGCTTCAGGCCGCCCACCGCGAGCGTGTCTTGCTGGCCCTGCGCCTGTAGCGTGTGCGTGCTCTGGGTTGCGACACCGCAGGCAAGGACGAGCAGTGCGACGAGTGAACCGAACCTTCGCATGACACCCTCCGTGAGACCGCGCGGCCGCCTCGGGCCCATGGCCGGGCGCAGTATACTCGCAGAAATGCGCTTTGCCCCTGAGTACGTCACCCACGTGCTCAACGACAACTTCGAGGACGCCAAGACCCTCTTGCTGGCGCCGCTCATGTCCATCCACTACGCGCATCTGGTGATGCTGACCGAGCGCCACATCGTCTCGAAGGACGACGCCCGGGTGCTGCGACAGGCGCTCGACGGCATCTCGGTGGACGCGGTCAGAAAGGTGCCGTTCGACGGCGCCTGCGAAGACCTGTTCTTCTACCTCGAACACCTGATCGCCGAGTCCGCCGGCGAACAGGTGGCCGGGCGTCTGCACACCGCGCGCAGCCGCAACGACATCGCGATGACGACCTACCGCATGTGGCAGCGCGACCATCTCGCCACGCTCGCCACGGGCACGCTGGCACTGCGGTCGGCGCTGCTCGGGCTGGCGGCGCAGCACACCGGCACCCTCTACGCGGCCCACACGCACACACAACCGGCGCAGGTGTCGACGATTGCGCACTATCTGTTGGCGATCATCGAGCAGCTGGAACGTGATGCCAAGCGGCTCGAATCGGCCTACCGATCCGCTAATGTGAACCCGCTCGGGGCCTGCGCCATTACCGGCACGGGCTTTCCCATCGATCGCCACCGCACGAGCGCGCTGCTCGGTTTCGACGGACCCACCGGGAACACCTACGGCAGCATCGCGACGGTCGACTACCTGCTCGAGGGCGTCTCGGCCACCGCCATTACGATTGTAGGCCTGGGCCGGGTGGTGCAGGACCTGCTGCTCTGGGGCACGATGGAATTCGGCTATCTGCTGCTGGCCGAGGGGTTCGTGCAGTCGAGCAGCATCATGCCGCAGAAGCGTAATCCGGTGGCGCTCGAGCACGCGCGCGGCATCGGCAGCCAGGCGGTGGGGCAGGCCCAGGCCATCATTACCGCCGTGCACAACACGCCCTTTGGCGACATCGTCGACACCGAAGACGACCTGCAACCGCTCATTGCGTCGATGTACCGCGACGCCACGCGCATGGTCACGATCGTGGCCGCGGCCCTGACGGATGCGCAATTCAATGTGGAGCGCCTAGCCGCCCGCGCCGGCGACGGTGGCACCACGATCACTGAGCTGGCCGACACGTTGGCGCGCGACCATGGCTTGCCGTTTGGCACGGCTCACAAGATCGCCGGGCTGGTGATTCGCGGGAAGAACGACCAGCCAGCCGCGAACATGTCGCAGCTGCTCGTGAAGGCGTCGACCGAGGTGCTCGGCACCCCGATTGTCTACGACGATGCCGGCGTGGATCACATCCTCAGCCCACGGCATTTTGTCGACATCCGCACGACCCACGGCGGACCCGCGCCCGCGCGCACGACCGAGGCCATCGCGGTGTCGCGGGCGGCCCTGGCGGCCGACGAGGCCTGGTGGAATGGCCGTCGTGATGGCCTGGTCCGCGCCGCAGCTAGCTTGCGCGCCGAGGCTGCGCAGTTGTGACCCCGATGCAGCGGCAGTACGCGCAAGTGGCGGCCGTGTGGGTGGTCGTGCTCGTGGCGCTGTACGCGTTTCAGGAGTACTTCACCCCGTGACGCCAGGGTCGTCACGGGGTGCCCGCGTGACGTCGGCAGGCCCTTGGCACGCCCCAGTCCCCAGTCCCCAGTCCCTAGCCCCTAGCCCCTAGCCCCTAGCCCCTAGTCCCTAGCACATGCATCCCATCGACTGGGCCATCATCGCCGCGTACATCGTCTGGATTGTCTGGGACGGGCTGCGCCTGACGAAGAACTCGAACGAGCTCGAGGGCTACCTGCTGGCCAGCCGCAGCCTGCCGTGGTGGGCGGTGGGCTTGTCGGTGATGGCGACACAGCTCTCGGCGATCACCATGATCGGCACGACCGGGCAGGCCTACGCCGACGGCATGCAGTTCCTGCAGTTCTACTTCGCGCTGCCGCTCGCGATGATCGTGCTGTCGGTCACGCTCGTGCCGTTCTTCCACAATGCGCGCGTGTTCACGGCCTACCAGTACCTGGAGCAGCGCTTCGACGCGAGGACGCGCACGCTCACGTCCTTCCTCTTCCTGTTGTCGCGAGGCATGAGCACGGGCGCGGTCATCTCGGCGCCGGCCGTGGTGCTGTCGGTG
>JANMDX010000163.1:0-3441 GCA_031376505.1 Acidobacteriota bacterium | reverse complement strand
GCATCTGGTAGTTCTGCCGCGGCAAGTAGCCAGCGAGCGATCGAGCCCTTGCTGCGGCCGATGACCTGTTGAAGCCGCCGGTTGTGTTCGGCCTTACTGTAGTTCTCGCCTCGGAGCTCGAATTCCAGCATGACGAAGTAGTCGGCCACGGTGGCCTCGACTTCGTCACGCGTCCAGTCACCGTTCGACATCGATTAACCCGGAACGCCGTCGTTCGAGGACCGGTTGGCACGGCTCATGGCTTCAGCCACGGTTCAAAAACCGCCTGCAGCAAGGCCTCATCGACGTAGAAGCTGGTCGACTGTAGCCGCGCAACCAGGTCCGGCACGTGGACCAGCCCTTGCTCGGCTCCGGCCCTCAGCACGCCAAGCGTCCCGGTCACCCGCAAGTGCCGCCGCTTGGCCTCGACGCGACCCGCGGCCTCGTCGATGAGCAACAGATCGGCGTGCAGGATTTCGGCAAGCGCGATCACCGCTCGTTCGCCGAGGTCGAGGTCGTCGGTCACAGCCGTCACGGCCTCGGATGCGACCGGCAGGACCTCGACCCACGATGGTGCGTGCGCCATCCACGCTCGCACCGCATCAGGCGCACCAGGCGAGATCAGCTCCGCGGCCACGGCGTCCGGCACCGCCACCCGGCCATAGAAGCGTCGAAGCAGTTCGGCGTGGTCGAGCAGAATCAGATAGTGCAGGGGCCCGCTGTCGGCGACGACGATCATCGGCTGGGCAGGATGCCGAGCGCGCGATGCGCGGCGAGATCGTCGTCAAGATCCGCGCTGGTGTAGTGCAACGGCACCTGATGTGCCTTCAGCATGGCATGCACGTGGAAGCGCGTCTCGAGTCCGAGCACGCGGCGCACCTGTTCTTCGCTGAGCGCGCCCGTGCGATAGCCCTCGATTGCAATGGCCTCGAGCGAGCGACGCGGCACATCGTCCCGGCGCGCGCCGAGTGCGGCCGAGAGGTCCGCGGGCAGTTGGATGGTGACGGTCATGGCGCGATCATACCGCCGTCGAGTGCCGCGCGGACTGTGCCCATACTGTGCCCAGACGCTGTCCCTACCAAATAGTCGGTCCGCGAGCCGACCGGCAGTTTCCGGTCGGTCAGCCCCGTGTGCCGGCCCGCGGCCGACGGATTCGCCACCCATGTCGGCTCTGGAGGAAAGCGAGATGCGGGAGTTTGGGTGGCCTCCCGGAGTCGAGCTTCTCCGTGAAGGGATTGGAGGCGAGGTGTCGTGGTTGCTGAGCAGACCCGATGAATCGCTCGACGAACGAATTTTGCCACGGCGCCTGGGCTGCCGCACGTACGTCTGCAATCCCTATAGCGGCTACGGTTGTGGCTCCACGGCCGCTATGCCGTCAATCGCTTGCGCGGCCGCCCACCCTTGGCGCCGTTCGCGCGCGCGGCATCAGCCTTGGCGGTCGAGCGGCGCAGGCCACCGCGCTGCCCGGTCGCCCGCGCAAAGAGGCGCGTGCCGAACGTCCTCTCCACCAGCCCAGGCACGTAGACATCCGCATCGAGCGACGGCCACGAGAGCGCGTCGCCGGCCGGGGACACGCGGATCGCGTGGAGCGCCGACGCCGACACGCCGACGAGACCTGGCACGACCTGCCGAGGCACGGTGATCACGCCGCCACTGCGGAACTCGAGTTCGATGGCGTCACGCGCCGCGTCGTAACGCGCGTCGACAATCGCAGACGGATCCTCGGCACGGGCGTCGCCCCGGGCACGGGCCCGAGCAAGGCGTTCACGGTCTTTCGCGGTCACCTTGACGGCGGGTATGGAGCCTCTCCCATTCGGACATGAGGACCTCGGCGTGCTGCGCCACGAGCTGTTCCGCGCGCCTCACATCGCGGTCCGCGATCGCGCCGACGATGATGAACGTGGTCCCTTCGGCATCCTACCGAAGGCCTTGGGTTTAGGCAACGCCAGTTCCGTCGCATCGACTCAAACCCGCTACACTGCCGTCATGAAGCCCCCCACGGTCGTCACTCCTACGGCAACGTGAAACCGACGCCTGCGCTGCTTCGCGTGGAACGACAACTGACACGCGATCGAGCCACCATCCTCGACGCGGCAGACGTACAGCTACTCGCCCGGCAACTTCGCCGAGCAATGGCGGATTCGCTCCCGGGGCTGCCGGCCGAAGCGCTCGACCGGAGCGAGGACGTCATCCGCTGGCACTCGTTGGGCGCACGCTGCAAGGATGCCCGCGGAGCGCGTGGGCTTCGGGATGCGGCCGTCGCATCCGGCATCCCCCAGTACCGCATCCGCGCCATCGAGAACGGCCATCGGTCGGAGATTCGACCGGACATCGCGCATCGGTACTTCCGTTTCCTCGACATCGAGGACTGGGTGGCTCGTTGGTGCCGAGCGAATCGCGAACTGGCAACCCGAACGGGATTGATCGATCCCGAGCCATGTAGTCTTTCAACGCGGGGACGCCGAGACGTTGGTCGAGGATCTGGCGCCACGAGCAGCACGCGATGAAGCCGCAGGGTTGGGTCGTCGACATGCAGCACTACCTGGACGAGGAGACCGGCGACCTTCCCGACCAGCTGCCATCACGCATTCTGAATCTGGCGCTGTTCTTCGGATCGATCGTGGCCTGGGTGACCGATCACCTTCCCGAGGGTGACTGGCACACGAACGTCCCGTGCCGGCGCAGCCCGGGTCGAAAGCGATGCCTCGGCGAGATCATCGCCGAGTTGGACGGCGCGTCCGGCTACATCGACTGGCGGTGCATGGTCTGCGGCGACAACGGGATGATCCACGGCTGGGAGGACACGTTGTGGAACCGCAGTGGCGGCAGTGCCACGCCGCCCGAGACAGAGCCGCCACCAACCAGTCACTGAGCGAGGGCAGCCGTCTCGGCCTCGCAGGTCAGGGCTTCGTCGTTCGCGTCGCTCGGCCGCGGGCCTTGATCTGATCGGCGAGCCGCCGTCCGGACCCTGCGTCGAGGCTGTGCCCGTCACTGCAAGCAAATGTGTTGAGGCCGGCCTCGACATCCACGCGGAGCTGCCGCCTCGCAAGTTCGCGCATCCGGGCGACCTCGTAACCAGGAATCGGCTGCCGGTCGCCGGGCTCGAACGACTCGACCAGCGTCTTCTCGTCCGGATCGAGCTTCAAAGTCATCGGTTTCCCGTCATGCCTGCAGCCAGTTCACGCGACTCGGGTCCGCACCGTCGGCTCCACGCCCCTCCACGTCGTCTGCCGGGCGACGCGAAGCTCGTAGTCCGATTGCAGGTCGAGCCAAATCTCGGGCGACGTGCCGAAGTACTTCCCCAATCGCAGCGCCGTGTCGGCCGAGATCGCGCGCTTGCCGTTGACGATGCCGCCGATTCTGTTCGCGGGCACGTGCAGGGCCCGCGCCAACGCGTTGATGCTGAGTCCGAGCGGGCGCATGAACTCTTCCATCAGGATTTCGCCCGGCGGAATGGGTTCG
>JANMDX010000140.1:0-3995 GCA_031376505.1 Acidobacteriota bacterium | reverse complement strand
AACCAGACGACTCGACCCGATTGGTCCTGGAAGAGCCGCCGACCCTTCTGTCGGGAGGTCAGCCAGGCGAGCAACCCGTCGTTCTGCGGCGTCGAAGCCAGCACCGCAACCGGCCGGCCGAGCCCCATCACTTCATTCCAGGCCGCTTCAATCTCATGGTCGTCGGTAGCACTGAGCAAGCGCTTCACCACCGCGAGCCGGCCATCGACCACGTCCTTCGGATAGCCGCGCCCCTCAATCAGGTAGTCTCGTGCCTCGAACCAGTACCCTTCAAAGGGGACGCCGATCACGGGAGCGTAGAGCGCGCGCGCGGTTGCCGCGGGCACGTAGACCCGGGATGTCGCCACGACGACGACGGTGTTCGGCGGCGTCTGCAGGCGAATGGCGTTGGTCCAGCCGGCCTCCTCCGCGCTAGTGGCGAGGTGGACACTGACGCCGTCCTCGGTGGCTGGGGGTGCCGTCGCCGTCCGCCCGAAGCTGTCCCACGGGTTGAGTGAGAACAGCATCGGGGCGAGCATCACGCCGGACAGGATGACGACGATGGTGAACGGTCCGCGCGGCGCAACGGTGCGATCGAGAGCGATCGCGACAAACGGGGCCATGCTCAGGGCCGCGCAGAGTGTGAGTTTGTACTCGTTGTAGTTGTCGCCTTGAAGGTGGAAGACCGCCGCAGCGAGAACTGTCGCCAGCGAGGCCAGCAGCAACAGAAGAAACGCCGGCTCGACCTGATCGAGCCATCGTCGCGTTCCGCCGCCCCGCTCTCGAAGTCCGGCCACCACGCCGACCACTGCGGACACGAGGGACGCCGCGAGCACGATGACGGCCGAGGCCAGTTTCGACAGGCCCGCTTCAACCGACGACAGCTCGACACCCGAGGTTGCTCGCGAGAGAACGGTCAGCTTCAACACCAGTGCGGCCGCGACGGCACCCGCCGCGAGGGCGCCCGCGTAGACCAGCACGTCGCGGGTGGCGCCGCCGCGACCGCGAGCCACCTCGAACCAGAGCACGAGCGGGACCAGTCCAGCCACCGCGAGTGCCGCTGGCAAAACCAACGGATACACGGCGCCGGCCGCACCCAGCACCGCACCAAGCAGCAGCGCGTGCCGTCCGTCCTTGCGACGAACCGCCAGAATCGCGAGCGCGATGAGGGACGCCAGCAACGCCAGCGCAAATGGCATGTCATTGAACGGGACGTACTTGCGTACCCATGGCGTGTAGCGGATGTCGCCCGGCAGCCAGCCCGTCATCCACGATATGGCGGCGCCAACGACATTGGTGCCGAGCGTCAGCCACAGAACGCCAGCGCGGGAGGCAAACCCTCGTGCGCCGAGCGCGACGCCGGCCGCGTAGACGCCAAGAGCGGTCCAGGCGAGCCAGACGAGGTTGGTCATGACGTAGACCCGCGTGGGAGCCCAGTCGAGCACGACTCCGAGCGTCGCCCAGTAGACGTGGGACAGCCACGGATAGGCCAGCGGGAGTCCCGCCATCTCGGGTTCTTCGGGAAGGAGTGTGCCGGCCACAAACTGATTCACGATGGCGGTGTGCATCAACGTATGGCTCTCGAAGACGCGCAACTGGGCGTTGACGTGCCACGGCACGCTGACGCCAACGGCCAGCAGTCCCAGGATGAACGCCGACTGTACGGCTGACGCCCGCACGACTCGTCCAGTGGGGCGCTGGCGGAGCACGAGCCACGCGGCCGGCAGGTTGAGGGCGACAAGGATCCAGGCGGTTGTCTGCACCGGCATGCCGGTCGCACGCAACGCGAAGTACTCGACGACCACGACCACGGGAGACAGGGCGCCGGCCAGGCCGACGCGAGCCGACATTGGCAGCCAGGCTCCGGGTCGGGCAAAGGCCAGCCAGGCCCCCGGCAGGACCATGAGGCTGAAGGCGGCAAGCAGGCGAAGGACGAACATGGAGAACCGGCCCGAATATAACGTGTCCCGGCGGCGCCTTCGGCTCCTGGCTCAGAGATTGAGTGCCACGGAGCGAAGAACCAAGCGCCCACGTGTTCAGCGCCAGTTGTGTTCGCGGGAAGGACGGGTCCTGGCGCCGTGTTGCACGTGTGCAGCGCGCAGACCCATAATGTCGCGGCGCATCGACAACCAATGACGTCTCGAGAACTCGTACTCGTCACACACCGGTGGCTCGGCCTTTCGAGCTCGGTCGTCCTCGCGATCGTTGGCCTGACGGGCGCCGGATTGATCTGGCCGAGCGCCAGCCTGCTCCGCAGAATCTCGGGGCGCCTTCACGAGGAACTCGGCCTCGGCGGGTTGGGCTTCTGGCTGGTGGTCTGGGCCACCGTCGCCGCCGTGCTGCTCGAGCTCGGAGGCGTCGTCCTCTGGTGGAAACGGAAAGCGCTTGCCGTCCAGACGCGGTCGGGCTGGTGGCGGGCGCTCGCCGATTTCCATCATCCGGCAGGGGTGATTCTAGCGCCGCTCATGCTCATCCTCTCGGTGACCGGCGTCGGCATGGCCTTCGTCACGCCGGACAACTACCCGAACCTCCGCGACGTGATTTTTCGGCTCCATACGACCCGTGACTATTCCACTTTCGTCAAGCTGTTGTACCTCCTCGGCACGCTGGGGTTCATGGCGCAGGGCGTGACCGGGGTCGTGATGTGGTGGCGACGCCGTCGCCGGCGCTGAGGCGCCTGGGCCGCACACGTCCGCCCGCCGTCGCGCCTCGATACTCGCACACGCTTCTGCCACGCAGATTCCCCCGGTGACGGGATGCCCGTGGTCAGACCCAGGCCCTACGCGCGCAAGCCCGGCAGCTCAGGCACGCCTCGGTCTCACCGCGCAGCCGGGAATGGCGTATTCGTCTGAAAGTCACCGGTGTCAGCCGGCATGCCCGGCATGCCCGGCATGCCCGGTATGCCCGGTATGCCCCAGTGCCCGGGCGCGCCGCGCGTGCGCTAGAATCGCAGACAGTCAGACCCCCGTGTTCCCTGCCGTCCCTTGAGCGCCACGCCATCCCACATCGCGCGCTACACCGTGGTCCAGCCCATCGCGGCCGGCGGGATGGGCGAAGTGTTTCTCGCGCGCGATGAGAAGCTCGATCGCCTGGTGGCGATCAAGCTGCTGCGCGACGGCTTCGACAACGACGAACTGCGCGGGCGCTTCGAAGCAGAAGCGCGGAATGTCGCGAAGCTCACGCATCCCAATATCGTCACGATCTACGAGTACGGCGCGCACGACGGCCGGCCGTACATCGCGATGGAGTACGTGGCTGGCCACTCGATGGCCGAGCTGATCCGGCGCCGGACGCCGCTGTCGGTCGCGCGCCGCGTGCGGCTCATCGAGGAGTTGTGTTCCGGCCTGGGCCACGCGCACAAGGCCCACCTCGTGCACCGTGACGTGAAGCCGGCCAATCTGATGGTCACGACGTCGGGCATGCTCAAGGTGCTCGACTTCGGCATCGCCAAGCTGCGCGGCACCGATCGCACGCAGAAGGGCATGCTGATCGGCACGCTCAACTACATGTCGCCCGAGCAGATCACGGGCAAGCCCGTGGATCACCGCAGCGACATCTTCGCCGTCGGCGCCGTGCTGCACGAGGTGCTCACCTACGAGCAGGCCTTCAAGGGCGACCTCACCACGGCGATGTTCGCAATCGTGCACGGCGAGCCAGAGCCGCTGGCCGAGCGCTGCCCCGAACTGGACGCGGCGTTCCAGGACGTCGTGAACCGGTGCCTGGCCAAAGACCCGGATGCACGCTATCAGGATCTCGGATTGCTCAAGCGCGAGCTGGGGCGGCTGCGCCGGCCGCTCGAGGAAGACGACGGCGACCTCCCCGAGGCGCTGGGCCCTCTCGATGTCGAGAAGACGATGGTGTTCCGGCAGCCGGCGTCCGATGCCGAAGGCAAGGCCGTTGGACCTGATACGCGCCGCGCCCTCGGCTCGGCGCTGGTCTCGGGCGAGGCCGCCATCGAGCGTGGCCAGTTCGAGTCGGCCGAGCGCCACGCCGAACAGGCCCTGGCGCTCGAATCG
>JANMDX010000135.1:0-11167 GCA_031376505.1 Acidobacteriota bacterium | reverse complement strand
GGCGACCCAGTCCAACAACGCACCCAACTTGTTCTTGGCTTCGAACGCTCCGACCTCGCGCATGACGCATCTCCATTTAAGCTAGATTCAGTCTAGATTAAACGCATAGGCGAGTTCAGTCAAGACCGCCTGACTCGAGGCCTGGCCGACCGTGGCCCATAGAAGACGCGCGTCTCCAGCTTCTCCACTGCCAGTCGCAGCGCGGATCGTCGAGTCAAGTAGCGGGTCGTCGTCGACAAATTCCTGTGCCCGAGGCACTTCGACACGCAGGTGGTGGGCACGCCCGCATCTTCGAGTCGCGAGGCGGCTTCGTGCCTGAGATCAGCCAGGTGCAGGTCACCCAGACCTGCCCGCTCGCGTGCGGCCTCCCAGGCCGTGCGGATCGACGTCACCCGCTGCCCGGTCGCGTCCCCGAAGACATACGCCGCGGGGCCGAAGTCCGTGCCATCCGGGTCCGTACGCCGCATCTGGAGTACGGCGTGCAGCCTGGTCGACATCGGCAGCCGTCGCGCGCGCCGCGTCTTGGTCTTCTCAGCGCGCACGACCAGCTCTCGACTGGACATGTCCACGTCGCCCCACTGCAACGACAGGATCTCCCCGGGCCGGCAGCAGGTGTCGAGCATGGCCACGAGGATGCCGCGCAGATGCGGATTGGCCCCCGTAGCAACCGCGTTTCGTCGTCGCTGGCGAACCGGCGTTCGCCCGGCGCCTCCGGATCGAGGGCAATCATCCCCAGCCTGCCAGACTGACCGTACCCAGCACGGACGCAATGCACCCAGCGGTCCCCGGGTAGACTTCGTCCCCTTGTCAGGCGGGCCACGGACACGGTAGGACATTGGCGGTCCGAGAGGGGACGGAATGCCCGTTATCAGACCCTGGACCTACCCGCCCAAGCCTGGCAGCCCCTGACATAGATTGCGACCCGTTCACCTGCGCGAAGCCTGCGCCCGCGGCGGGCCGGACTTGCCCCTTTTTGGGGGCGAGTGGCGCTAGTATCACGGAGCGATGAGTGACCCGCGATCTGGCAGCCCGGTCACCAGCACCTACATCGGGCGATACCGCGTGCTCGGAGAAATCGGCCGAGGCGGAATGGGCGTCGTCTTTCGCGCGCGCGACGAAAGGCTGGACCGGGACGTCGCCTTGAAGTCTCCGCTGGCGGACGGAGCCGCCTCGGAGGATGTGCAACGGGTGGTCCGCGAGGCACGCGCCGCGTCGCGCGTGTCGCACCCTCACATCGTAACGATCTACGAAGTGCTGGAAGTCGACGGGCGTCCGTGGATCGCCATGGAACTAGTCGAAGGCGAGACCGTGCGCGACGCGCTGCGCTTGAAGGGACGCCTGCCGCTGGAAGACGCGATTCGGATGGTCGAGGACATCGCCGAGGCGCTCGACGCGGCGCACGAGCGCGGCGTGCTTCATCGCGACGTCAATCCGCACAACATCATGATGTCCCCCCGGGGCGGTGCGCGGCTGATGGACTTCGGTCTCGCGCGGATGGTCGAACCGGACACGACGCAGGTCTCTACGAAGACAGTCGGCAGCGAATCGCAGGTCGTCGGCACGGTCGGCTACATGGCACCCGAGCAGATCCTCGGGCGGGGAGCTTCCACGGCGTCGGACGTCTTCGCCCTGGGGGCGGTGGCCTTCGAGGCGATCACAGGGGCGCGGGCGTTCTCCGGGCAGTCGACCGGCGACGTGTTCGATGCGACGCTCCATCGCGAGCCGCCCCCAATTGCCAAGTTCGTCGCCGATGCGCCGACCGAGATCGATCGCATCGTTCACAAGGCCCTGGCCAAGCGGGCGGATGAGCGCTATCAGTCGGCGCGCGAACTTGCGGCCGACGTGCGTGCCGTGCGCCGTCGTCTCGAGTCAGACGAGCATCTGCCCATCACGCCGCCTGCGCGGCGCATCCCGTGGAAGGCCGCTGCCGCCGCGCTGGCCGTGGCAGTCGCCGTGGCTGCCGTGCGCTTGAATCGCGACACGCCGCCGTCGGCGCTCAATAGCCCCCGGCAGCTGACGTCGATGTCGGGCTGGGAAGCCGAGCCGGCGCTGAGTCCAGATGGCAGCCTCGTGGCGTACGCGTCGAACCAGAGCGGTAATGCGGATATCTGGTTACTGGATGTAGTGGGCGGGCAGTCGTTGCGTCTCACCGACGATCGGGCTGACGACCGGGCGCCGGCGTGGTTTCCCGACGGCACTTCTCTCGCGTTCGTCTCGGATCGATCCGGCGTGACGGGCATTTGGCGCACCGCACGGCTGGGCGGGTCCGCCACGCTCGTGCTGCCCGACGCCGTCGATCCTGCGATTGCGCCCGATGCCCGCCGCATCGCGTTTGCCCGTCGCGACGCGAGCGGGTTTTTCCGGATCTGGGTGGCGCCCCTCGACGACCCTCCAACCGCCCGCATGCTCACGACAACCGTCGCCGGACTGTGGGATCACCGGCAGCCGGCCTGGTCCCCCGACGGTGCGCTGGTTGTCTACGCGGCAGCACGCGACCTCTGGATCGTGCCGAGTGGCGGGGGCACCGCTCGCCGCCTCACCGCCGCGGATGCGACCGACCTGAATCCCGTCTGGTCGCGCGATGGACGGTTCATCTTCTTTTCGTCGAATCGCGAAGGCACGTTCACGCTGTGGCGCGTGCCGCGTGACGGCGGGACGGCAGTGCGGATGACAGGCGGCCACGGTCCCGAACGGCACGCGAGCATTTCGGCGCTCGGAACGCAAGTTGTCTACTCGACGTTCGAAGACAACGCCGATCTCTTCTTGCGTCAGCTCGATACGGGCGCGGAGGTCCGCCTCGGGGGCGAGCGCATCGAGCGCAGTCCTGTCTTCGCGCCAGATCGCCAGAGCATGGCGTTTGTTTCCGATCGCTGGGGCGGACGTTATGACATCTGGTTGCAGCCGCTCGAGGCGAGGCGGCCCGCGGGCGAGCCCCACCGTGTCACCAATCATCCCGGCTCCGTGGCGCAGCCGGCGTTCTCACCGGACGGCCGGTGGATCGCCTATCACCGCGTGCTGGACGGGCAGCGAGATATCTGGATCGCACCGGTGGACGGCGCGGCCGCTAGCCAGTTCACTACCAGCCCGGCGTCGGACATCCACCCGGACTGGTCGCCTGACGGACAGGAGATCGTCTTCGTGTCGGACCGTAGCGGTGCCGACGAGATCAGGCTGGCGCCAGTTCGCGAGGGGCGTCCGGGGGGCGAGGGCCGCGCCATTCCAGGCGGAGGCCTCCTGATCGACGCGCCGACGTGGTCGCCCGACAGCGCCACCATTGCGTTCGTCGGCCAGGCCGGTGATGAGCGGGACGCATACCTCGTCGACGCGGCCGGCGGGCGCCCTCCCCGTCGGCTCACGACGGGCGCCGGCGCGTGGCGCGTAGCCTGGAATCGCGCAACCGGACAGCTGTGGGCGAGCGGGTTCTGGGGGGGGCGGGTGCTCTCGCTGCGCATCCTCGACACGGGTTCCGGCGCCATGACAACGCCCGAGCCCCCCGTTATTCTGAGCGCGGATCCAGCCTCGTCGGACTTCGACTTGGCGTGGGACGGCCGTCATGTGGCGTTCGCCCGCTACGAACCGCGGGGTGACTTGTGGATTTACCAGCTCCCTCGCGGACAATCTTGGTAGACTTCGCCCGGTTCAGGTTTCGATTCACCCTCGGCCCCTCAGATATCTGGAGTCCACGATGGCCAAGCGCGCGAAACAACCGACGCCGATGACGGATACCGACGAGTACGTGGTGCTCCGGCCAGCAGACGTCGCCCGTGCCCTGAACGACATCTCGGTGTGGATCGCCGGGATCCGACGCGTGGTCCTGAAACTCCCGAAGGAAACCACAATCGTGGTCAAGCGGGAGCCGGGCCAGAAGGATCACCGAATCGACTACGGATGCCCGCCGCCGGAGTAGACCGGCATGGGCGATCCGCGAGATCCCCCGGACCTGCGTGCGGTCAAGCTCGTCCTGACCGCGGCATGCAATCTGAGCTGTAGCTACTGCTACCAGAACGCCAAGAACGACCGGCGTTTGGCGTGGGACACGGCGCAGCACGCCCTCGATCTGCTCGTCGCTTCGCCGCGGTCTCACGTCGAGCTGCTGTTCATCGGCGGAGAGCCGCTGCTTGAGTTCCCGCTAATCGAGCAGGCCGTCGAATACGTCCGCACCCACCGTCGCCCGCAGCAGTCCGTGCAGTTTGAGGTCATCACGAACGGCACACTGCTCGGTGAGCGGGAAGCCGCGTTCTTCGCCGACCACGATTTCCAGATGCAATTGAGCTTCGACGGCGTGGCCAGCGCGCAGCTCCTGCGCGGGGCGCACACGTTCGCGACGCTCGATCGGTTGCTCGACCGGCTGCGGGCGACCGAGCCCGGGTTCTTCGATGAGCGGCTGTCGGTCAACATTACGCTGCTACCGCGAACCGTGGCGACCCTCGCCGAGTCAGTGCGCTATTTGATCGAGGAGAAGGGCATTCAGGAGCTCTTCATTACGCCCTCGCTCGACGCCAGCCGTGATTGGCGGCCGGAACGCATCAGCGAGCTCGAGGCCGCGTTCGCCGAAATCTACCGGATGTCGCGGCGGCGCTTTCGCGAGACGGGCGACGTTCCGCTCAAGATTCTGCGCCGCACTGGTCCGCCGTCGCGGCGGCGGCCCGAGATGTCGATGTGCGGCGTGGGCCGCGGCGATCAGATCGCCGTGGACGTCGACGGACAGGCGCACGGGTGCCTGACGTTTGTCGAATCGTACCAGGCGTTCAAACTGCCGTTCCTGCGCAGTCGCGTCGAGGCGATGCGGCTCGGCGACGTCAGGGCGCCCGACCTGCGTGCGCGCCTGGCCAGCTACCCAGACACGGTGCGTGACGCCGAGATCTTCCACCACAAAGAGCGCAAATACTCTTCGTACGGTCAATGCGTCGATTGTCGGTACCTGGCCGAGTGCGACGTGTGTCCGATGTCGATCGGGCGTCTCCCCGGACACGAGGATCCGCGGCGCATTCCCGACTTCCACTGCGCCTACAACCTCGTGTCGCTGAAGTACCGCCACCGCTTTCCGCGCGTGAGGAGCCTGGCGGAACGCCTCACGGGTCCCGCGTGGCCGTTCCGTGCGCAGCCCGCTCGAAGGCGTTCGCCGGCGCGCGCCCACGCCAGCGCAGAGTAACGGGAGGTGTAGGATGACGCTTCAACGACCGGAACGGGGAACCCCGGGTCTGAGCCTGGAAGTGCACGTCAGCCGTGACGCAGTGGAAATGCGCGCCGCGGCCGCCATTCCGCGCGTCGATCCCGGTCGCCTTCGGCCGCCGGCGCTGGTCGAACCGGCGCTCGCATACTTCGACCGCCCGGCCTCCGAGCTCGTACTGGACCTGCGGGCGGCCGACGGGGAGATATTGGCCGCCTTCGGCTGGCCGGCCGCCGCCGAGACGTTTCACACCGAGATCAGCCTGCGCACCGGCGAACTCGCGGGGTCACCGATGCGGGCCGTCGAGTGGGAAGGCCGGCTGCGCGTGCCGGTCGACGAGCGCGTGGCGTTCCTCGTGTTCTCGCGGACCGACGTCGTCGTCGATGACCGCCGGCGCCCGTCGCTCACGCAGACGCCGCTCGCAGTCTTCGCGCTGCGTCCTGGTCCCGACCCTGGACCGCTGCCGCCGCTGCCGCTGCCACCTGAGCCACTGCCCCTGCCGTGGCCGCTGCCACCGCCCAGGCTTCCAAGGGCTACTCCGGAGATTGTTTGGGTCGGCCCTCCGCGCCGGCGCCCCTATGCCGTCTACCAGCTGCCCGGCGGTCATGTGCACGAGGCGCGCACCATCGTCGACACGGGCGACCCCGCCGACCGCTTCGACATCGTGATCATCGGCGAGGGATTCACCGCCGACGAGACCGACGTTTTCGACGCCCGCGCGGATCTGCTTTGCCACGGGCTGCTGTCGACGACGCCGTTCTCGTCGTACCGGGACCGGATCAACGTCCACGCCGTCAGCACGGTCTCGGTGGATTCGGGTATCACGAACGTCCCGGCCCCGGGGACAACGAAGCGTACGTATCTCTCGGCCGAGGGGTTCTGGGAAGGCAAGAACTCGGCGACCTTCATCGGTACGCATGCGACCTGGCAGGTCATCAAGGCCGTGGAGGCCGCGATTCCCTACCAGCACGCCGACCTGGTGATCGTGATCGTGAACGTGCTGATCGAAGGCGGCAGCGCACCTCGGCACCTCGGCCTGGCTTTCGTCACCTTGTACGGGGATCACGCGAAGTTCGTCTCCGCCGCTGCGCACGAATCGGCTCACGTACTTGGCGCTCTAGCCGAGGAGTACGTCAGCTGCATGCCGTTCGACCAGACGGATCGACACCCGAATGAAGCCACCCTCGCCGAAGTCACCGGCAACACGTTGGCCTGGAGGCCGCTGGCGCAGCCCGCTGAGCTCGACGCCGGTGGCCGTTTCCGGGCCGTGCACAGGTACGGCGACTCGATGACGACCGACTGCCAGCCGATTATGGCGTCGCCAATCCAGGGCATGCTCGGCGCGTTCTGGGGTTGCATGTGCAGCGAGCCGGCCGACCCGCCGGGCTGCACGACCTTCTGCGACCAACGTGGGGAATGGTTCTTCCGGCCCATGGCGGAGTGCAAGATGCGGCGCCTCCGCTACGATTTCTGTCGCGTGTGCTCCGACCGCATCTCATCGGCGATCCTGGCCGTGGCGCCGTAGGAAGGTTCGCTCCACGCATGCGAACCGGCGTCGTGTTCGTTGACCGACGGTCGCGGTCGTGCGCCTGATCCTGTGGTTCGCGTTTTGCGTCGAGCTTACTCCCGCGGGCGCGGTGATGAGCTCGTATGAGAACCCGAGAGTGGTCACGCATCAACGGGGTCAGACCCCTTCTGCGCTCTCCTTCGCGCCGCCGCCGCGAACGCTCATGGCATAGGCTGGCGCGGCCGCTACCCGCGCGTGTTGACTTGGGGCGACAATGGGCCGAATCGACGTGTTCGCGCGTGGCGACACCGGCCATCTGCTGCACATACGCTGGAACGGCCAGGAGTGGAGCGAGTGGCGCGACCTCGGACGGCCGTCTGACGTCGGGGCCTGCGGCGGTGAGCTGGGGCCCCAACCGCAGCGACGTGTTCGTGCCCTACGGGTCGCGCAGCGCCACGACCGGGTCGACACACGACGCTCGCCAACTCGGCAGCCAAGCGGCCGCGCCCACCACCGCCGTCAGCGCCGCCACGCCTGCGGCAAACGCAATGGGGTCGAGCGGGCCGACGCCGTGCAGGGCGGAGCGTGCGACGACGCCAAGGATGCCCGCAAGGCAGACCCCCGCCGCAAGGCCCGGAGCTGCCGCAGATGCGGTTTGCCTGACAACCAGTCGCACGATGTCGACTGGCCTGGCTCCGATTGCCAGCCGCACGCCAATCTCGCGGCGACGTCGCTCCACGAACCACGACACGAGCCCGTACAGGCCTACCGCGCTGAGAACCAAGGCCAGTGATCCGAGTCCGGCGGCGGCGCGTGCTGCGGCCCTCGTCGGCAGGAGTTCGACCTCCAGATGGTCGTCAAGTGTGCGGGGAAAAAATCCCACGACGCCCGGCCCGGCACGATCGAGCACCCGCTGAAGGGCCCGCAACGCCGCCCGCGGGTCACCTGAGGTCCGCGCCAGGAGCGTCAGCTGGAAGTTCGGCGGGGTCGGTCGGTAGAGATGCAGCTGACCGGAATCCGCGAGCGAGCGGTACTTCGAGTCGCGGGCGACTGCGACGACCCGAACGACCCGTTGGTCAGCGCCTACGACGAGTGACCGCCCGATCGGGCTCCCGCCAGGCCACAGTCGGCGTCCAAGGCTCTCGTTGACGATGACGACATCGGACTCGCGATCGCATTCCTCTGGCGTGAAGGCCCGGCCCGCCAACAGCGCTATTCCCACCGTCTCGAAGTAGCTTGGCGTGGTGAGGTACATCGTGACGTCGCCGACGACGGGCCCCGAACGGTCGCCGCGCACGTCGACCATGGGAGTCGATCCGTCGATGGGGGCCCGGTTCGACATGGCGGCGGCCGACACACCGGGCACCGTCGCTGCAAGTCCTAGTGCGGTGCGCGCAATCGACGCCGCCCGTCCCGGGGGACCAGCCGGTTCCAAATCGAAGTCCATCGCCACGAGACCGCGCTTTGGAAACCCCACATCTTCGGCTTCGAGCGCGCCGATGCTTCGCGTGAACAGGGCGGCCCCCACCACGAGCACCAGCGACACACAGAGCTGTGTCGACATGAGGAGTCGCCGTGCCCGCGACACTCCGCGATCGCCAATAGCCCGTGCGTACCCGCCACCGAGCGCGGCGGCGTTTCCCGCGCGAACCGACCACATCGCAGGTCCAACGGCCAGCAAGGCTCCCACGAGGCCCGAGACGAAGACCACGGTTCCGACCACCGTGCTGTCCAACCGCAGGTCGAGTCGAAGGGCCAGTGTGGGCAGCAAGGCAATCTGCATGAATGCCCGGCGGGCCCATACATACAGGCCCACCGCAAGACCGCCACCGATCCACCCGAGCACCGCCCCTTCGCAGAGCAGCCGGCGCACGATGGCGGCGCGCCCCGCGCCCATCGACAGGTGAATCGCCGTGTGCCGCTCGGCCGCAGCCGCCCGGGCGAGCAGCAGGCCGCCGACGTTGGCCGCGCCGACGGCGAGTATCAACGCCGACAGGACGGTCAGGATCCAGGCGAGCGTCGCCATGCCCGTGCGTTGACTGCCCGTGAGCATCGCGCCCGGTGCCGTCCGAAGCGCACGTCCTCGCCAGGCATCCGGGTGGCGCCGGGCGAGTTCGGCCGCCGCGATCGCAAGACGCGCGTCGACTTCGGCGAGCGAGACCGAGGGCAGCGCAAACACCGAGAACCACCGCGCGCCGAGGTCGGTCCTCCACCCGGTGCTGAGCACTGCGTCGCCGTGCGCGAGCGGCGCCCAAACGTCGACACCGCTGCCGAGCGCGGTCGCGGACCCCGAGGCGGCCGTGACGCCCACCACCGTGAACGACGAGCGGTTCAGCTCCAGCGTGCGACCAACGACGGCAGGGTCCGACGCGAACCGACGACGCCACAGCGACTCGCCAATCACCACGACCGGAGGCGCAGCGACCCGATCATCGGTCGACACCAAGCGCCGGCCTGCCACCATGGGCGCCCCGACGAGATCGAAGTAGCGGCCATCGACGACCTCGACCATCGTCTGCGTGTCGGTCCGCTCAGACCTGAGCACGACTGGCTGCAGGTTCACCGCCGCGAGAACAGCGCTGCCGGCCAGCTGCGCACGCACTTGTTCGAGTTCGACGAACGACAGCCGGTAGCCGGCCCGCCCGCGCGCATCGACCGCCGCCACGCGACGAAGCGCGTACCCATGGATGGCTGACACCGGACGAAACAGCAAGGTTTCGGACAGGCCGGCGGTGACGATCATCGCCAGGAAACCAGCTGAGAGTGTCGCGGCCGCGCCCACTGTGGCCAACGGCGCCCTGCGGAGCCCGCGAATCACCAGCTGTGCATCCCGACACCAGATCGGGCCCCAGGCTCGCGTGGACGCTCCAGCGTGGCGCGCGAACGCCCAGGCGAGCGACGCCGACTCCCGGCACAGCCACGCGCTCGCCGACCACCCGGACTCGTGTGCCCGCACCCGCCGGAAGTCGTCGTCGAGCTCCGCTAGTACTTGGGCCCTGTTGCGCTGCGGAATCACACGCCGAAGCGCGGCGACCAGCACGCGGGGCAGTCCTCCGGTCATGACTCCTCCAGCAGCGGCTCGATCCCGATGCGCATGCGCTCCACGGCCGAGAGCGCGCGCCGGAGCGCGCGAAGACCGCGCGGAGCGGTGCGATAGAAGCGGCGTTGCCGCCCGCCCACCCCTTGTCCAGCGTCCTCGAGCCGCGACGCCAACAGCCGTTTGGATTCGAGGCGGTCCAATGTCACGTAGATGGCCCCCCGGGACACCGGACGGCCGGTGCGGTGTTCGATGGCGGTTCTCACGGCGGGCGGATACGCCGCATCGCCGAGGTGCAGCACGGCCATCAGCACGAGCACTTCGAACTCCCCGAGTGGACCAGACGCCATCTTGATGCCTACGATGTAAGCATCACTGACGGCCTCGTGTCAACAATGTCGGCATCGACGGCGCGACGCGCCGATGGTCCTTGCCCTCATACGTCGTGCCGGGATCGACGCGCGCTGGCCGAGCCGCTACGGCGCGACGCGCCGAATCGACGCGTCGTAACTCCAGGCCGTGAAGGCGAGTCGCGTGCCATCCGGCGACCAGGCGGACTGGGACTTGTTCGACGGAGCGAAAGTCAGTTGTTCCACGGGCTCGCCGCCGAGGGTCCGGCGGAACAGGTGGTAGTAGCCGGTGGTGCCGGGCGCCACGAACGTGCAGCTCGACCCGACTCAGGGTATGCGAACTGCCGGAGTGGGCATTGGCCTCGGGCTCGCCGGCGCGATGGGCTTGAATCCCCGTGCGCTAAGGGCACGGGGTCACTGACAGCGTTCGCCGGCCGACCTCACTCGCGTGGTGCGGAGGTGCCGCGGCGCACGGGCACGGCGCTGGCAGGCAGGGGGCGGCACGACGCGATCGCGGTGGCGGCCGACGCCACGGGCGCCGCGTTGTGGCCGGTCAGCACGGCGTTGAACGCGGCAAGCGCCGGCCCGGTCACCTGGTTCCACAGGTTCTTCACGGCGTCGAGATCCCGGCAGGCGGCGGTGAACGCCGCTCTCATCGGGGCGTTGGGCGCGTGATCGGCATTGTCCTGTGCCATCAGCTGCCGCGCCATCGTGCTGCTGACGCCGTGAATGGTGGGCGCGCCGGCCCGCGCCGAGCCAGCGACGGCGTCGATGGCGGTGCGAAGCCTCGCCGCCGCGGTGACCACGTCCGCGGGGGCACTTGACGCCGCGCGGTCCACGGCGGCGCGCAGGGCGTCGGCGCGCTGCTGCGCCTCCCACGTGCCCTCGATGACGGCGGTGAGGCGCATCTGCAGGGCGTGCTGCGCCCGCAGCGCGGTGGCCGTGGCCGGCGAGCGCGGATCGTTCCGCACCACCAGCTTCTGCTCGGAGCGAACGCCGCCCACGGTGAGCCGCACCGTGTAGGTGCCAGGCAAGGCCAGCGGCCCCTCAGGCGAGGCCGGCGTCAACCCGACATTGGCGTTGATCTCGAAGTCGTGCGCGAA
>JANMDX010000190.1:0-1954 GCA_031376505.1 Acidobacteriota bacterium | reverse complement strand
CGCGTGCGGATGTGGGACTACACCTACCAGCCAAACGGCCTGGCCGTGAAGCGCGTCTACCGCAACGACGTCGTCGAAGTGGTCGTGACCGGCGGCACCATCACGGTCACGAGCGCGAACGGGCAGCCTGAGACGCGCGTGCTGGCCACGAAGCAGGCGCGCTACATCACGCGGGGCACGATGCAGACCGAGCAGGGCGTAAGCGGCGCGCCGCGCGTCATCGCGATCGAGCTGAAGTAGACGGGGCGTCGCCCACGGCCATCGACACGTGAGCCCCGAGCCAGATCATCTGGTCTGTGATCACGAGATCGCCCACCCGAATCCCCAGGGCTAACGGCGCTCCGCGCACCTCCAACGTGGGCTCGAGCCCGACGGGGATGGCGACGGCTTTCAGCTTGTCGGTCGGCAGCCGCACATCGAAGCCTTTGTCGATCATCGCCTTGACCAGACCCAAGATGTCGACCCGGTCGAGCACGAAGCCACATACGCCCCGCTTGTCGTCAAGGATCTTCTGGACCGCGCCCCATGACGCCTCCGACGGCGCCACCTTCAGGTTGACGACCATCTTGGGCAGCCGCGGCTTGGCCACAATCGTGTTGGCGGTGACCGCAAAGACCAGACTGCCCGACACTGGATACGTGGTCGGGCGCACCTTGCCCGATACGGCCTGCGTCACGGTCATGTCCCCGCACACCGCTCCGCCGATACTCCGGCCATCCCACGTGAAGTCGATCGCGGCTCGCCCGGTACCCTTCGAGAGCGTGACAGGCATGGCCAGGCCGACGCGGTTGTTCCCGAACGTCACGTTCGGCGTGCCGGTGGTCAGCCGGGCCGTCACCTGAATGACCGTCACCGTCAAGTCGTACTCGCCGAGCACGACGACCTTCTTCACCGTCCCTTGTTTTCTGACTTTGATGTCCCTGAGCGTCAGCGTCACTTGGTCAACGAAACCGCCGACGACCCGCTGGATGAGGTCGCGGGCAAGCGTGGTCGGCACGCCGACGCGCACCGGGGTGTCTGGCATCGACGCGAGGCGGGGGTCCGAGACCATCAGTGTGTTGAGCCGCCCGCGCAGGGCGTCGCGTTCGGTGACGAGCGCCGCGATCTCAGCGCGCAGGGCTTCCGGAGTCTGACGGTCCTTTCGCCCGCACGCTGCGGACGCCACGAGTGCCGACACGACGATAGTTGCCACGAGGGTTCGGGTCGTGATCGTCACTTCCGTTCCCCCTTCGCTGTTCCCTTCGCTATTCCATTCTCGGCTCCCGCGGCCTTCACGAACTCGCCGGGCTGAAAGTGCACCGCGATCCAGAGCCGTCCCTGGCCGGCAGTAACCTGCGACACCGCCACCTGCAGCGGCAGGCTCGCCCCGTCAATCCGGATCGGTCCTTCGTCCACTGCGGGAAAGTCGATGGTTGGCTGAACCCTTACCGGGATCTGCACCATAGGCAGCCGGTCTGTGATCTCGAGGCGGACCAGACGCGCGACCTCGTCGAGGGCGGACCCGCTCAGCATCTGGCCGAAGCCCGTCGCCTCCGTGATGCCCAGGTGATCGACCGCGATCGCGGCCCTGAGCGTCGACGACACGCTATCCACGCGAATGTCCTCGAGCGCCCCGAGCACCTCGACGGCGGCGCTGAGGTCCGAATTCTCCCGCAGGTTGAGGCGGCCACTGAGCCTAACGGCCGGGCTGCCCTGGAACAGCACGTCGGCGTCCTTCAGGACCAGATGAAAGCGGTCGACGTCGAGTTCGAACGGCAGTTGCGCGTTGATGAGATCCCGCACCAGCGCCTGGTCGATCGAAATGGCGACGTCGTCGGGGGGCAGCAACGGCTCGCCCCGTTCGAGCCTGGCCACGACGGCGCGTGCGCCCTCGACCTCCCGCTGCATCACGACCTTTTCTGCGCGCAGTGCCCCGCCGCCCTCGAACTCGCTGCGACAGGCGGCCGAGGCGAGC
>JANMDX010000003.1:0-4122 GCA_031376505.1 Acidobacteriota bacterium | reverse complement strand
TGACCCGATTCCTCGAAGCGGCCCACCGGACGGACGAGATTCTGCGCGCGCAGCGCCTCGGCCACGTCGGTCACGGTAAGACTGGCCGCCGTGAGCTTGGCCGGGTCGAGGATCACTTCGACCTCGCGCGTGTCGCTGGCCAGCACTTCAATCTGGCCCGCGCCGGGCACGCGCGCCAGTTCGGGCTTCACCACATAGGTGGCCAGGTCGTTGAGGTCGGCGGTGGGCAGGTTGCCCGTCATGCTCAGGATGAACACCGGGAACACCGCGGGCGTGAGCCGTTCCACCGTGAGCACGGCGTCGCCTGGCAGCTCGCCGCGGATCTCGGACACGCGGTTCTGCACCTGCTGCAGGGCCACGACCATGTCGGTCGACGGATCGAACTGCGCCGAGATCTCGGCGGCGCCGCGGATGCTGCGCGACCTGACCCGACGAACACCGGGCACGGCCATCACGGCTTGCTCGATCGGCCGCGTGACGGTGAGCGTCATCGACTGCGAGGGCAGCGTGCCGCTCTTGGCGATGACCACGATGCGCGGAAACTCGAGCGGGGGATAGATACTGCTTGGCAGCGAGCCGGCGGCAATGGCGCCGGCGACGACGAGCGCCACGCTGATGAGCGCGGCGGCGCGCCCGTGCCGGAGGAGCAGGGCGGCGACGTTCACGACTTCGCGGCCCCGAGGGCGATGGCGGCGCCGTCGGGCAGACCCGCCTGGCCGCGCGTGATCACGAGATCCCCAGCGGCGATGCCCGACGTGATTTCCACGTGCGCGCCGTCCGACAGGCCGAGCACCACGGCCCGGCGTTCGGCCTTCTGGGCCATCACCACAAAGACCGCCGTGTCTTCGCCCTCGCGCACGACGGCGCTCACGGGCACGAGCACCACGCCAGTGCGGGTCTCGGCATCGATCTCCACCTGGACGGGCGTGCCGAAGGCGAACGCCGGCGGCGGGCCGGCAAAGGCCAGACGGACTGGCGCCGCACCCGTGGTGGCCTCGACCGACATGGGACGGGCCACGACCGTGAGCGCGGCGTCACCGGCGCCGGTGAGTCGCGCGCGTCCGCCCACGACCACGCGCACTGCGTCGCCGAGCGACACCGACGCGACGATCTCCATGCGACGGGGGTCGATGAGGCGGAGCACGGGATCGCTGGCCGCGGGCTCGACGACGTCGCCCGGGTTGTGAAGACGCCTGGCAATCACGCCGGCAAACGGCGCCCGCACGGTTGCGCGCGCGACGGCGCTCTCGGCCACAGCCAGTGTTGCCTGCGCTTGCGCGAGGGCCGTGTCGGCATTGACCACGTCGCGGTCGGCGTCCTCCAGCTCCTTACGCGCCGCGATGCCGCGCTCGAACAGCGCCTTCGCGCGAGTCTGTGCGGCGCGGGCATTGGCAATCTGCGCCTCGGCGCGCGTGACCTCGCCGCGCTGCCGCACGGCTTCGGCGCCGGTTGCTGGAATGTCGAATCGCACCAGCAGGTCGCCGGCCGAGACGCGGTCGCCTTCGCCCTTCGGCAACTCAGCGATGCGCGCCGCCTCGGGCGCAACCACGAGCAGCTCGGCGCCAGGTGCGGGTGCGACCACGCCGGTGACGTGCACCACCGACCGGATGTCGCCGAGCTGGGCTGGTTCGGCCTCCACCGGCACGATCGTCTCGCTCGTGACCTCTTCGGGTGCCTCGCGCGAACAGCCAGTGGTGACGGCCAGCGCCGTGACCAGCGCGAACACGAGCGTGCGTGAATCCACGGATGTCATGGCAGAGGGGCTCCGAGGGCGCGCTCGAGCGTGGCGCGCGCGGATTGGAAGTCGGCGGCGGTCTGCAGCATGCGCATGCGCACGTCGCGCGACGTCTGCAGGGCCTGGAGGAACGCGGCGATGCCGGTGCGGCCGAGCCGGTAGGAGTCCTCCGCGAGACGTTCGATCTCGAGGGCTTGCGGCACGATGGTCGCCTGGTAGCGCAGGTACTGCTGGCCGAGCGCGTCCGCGACGGCGCCAGCCGCGGCGACGTCTCCGTTGATTCGTGACAGCGCGGCCGCCCGCTCTGCCGCAATGGCCGTGAGCGTGGCCTCTTCCAGCCGCACGGCCGCGCGGTTCCTGGTGAAGAGCGGCACCGTCACGCCAAGACCCGCGCGCCAACCGGTGTGGAACTCTGGCTCGGCACCCCGCGTGAGTGTCGCTTCGGGCGTCAGGTCAGGCACTCGCATCGCCCCGGCCAGCGCAATCCGCGCGCGCTGCTCGTCGAGCTGCCGGTCGAACACGGTGAGGTCCACGTGGGTGGCGTCGGCCTCGGTGGCGGGTCGCCCCGGCACTCCGGCGATGCCCGCGTCGATGGGCGTGGCCAGCGACGAGATCGCTTCAACCGGCAGTGCCAGCAGCGCGGCGAGTCGTGCGCGGGCCGCAGTCACCGCGCCGCGGGCCGCAGTGACGTGATTCTCGGCTTCTGCGCGCGCCAGCTCTCCTTGGAGCACCTCGAGCCGCGGGGCGTCGCCCGCGTCGAAGCGCTGCGTTGCGGCGTCGCGTACTCGAACGGCAAGGTCGAGCACGTCCTGCAGCAGCGCGAGGTTCGCGTTGGCTGCGGCCAGCTCGAAGTACGCCTGGCGCACGGCGCCGCGCACGTCGACGGCGGCGCGCGCCACCTCGGCGTCGCTCACGTCAACGCCCGCCTGCCCGACCGCGATCCGGCGGCCGCGCTTGCCGCCGGTCTCAACCGGTACGGCCAGCGAATACGACTGCGTGGGGGTTTCTCGTGTGAACTCGACGCGCACGTCGGGGTTGGGCCGCTCGCGCGCCACCGCCACGGCCTGCACCGAAACGAGCTGCCGCCGTCTGGCGGCGTCGAGCGTAGGGTTGGCGAGAATCGCGCGTTCGACGGCGGCCTCGAACGTGAGCGGCGCCGCTGGTGGTGCGTCCTGGGCTGCTGCGACGGCAGCGAGTCCGCACACGGCAGCCGCCAGGTGCAGCAGGAGACCGACGCCGCGGTGTGCCATAGGGATTCCGTAGGAGGCCGACGCACCATCGCGACTGGTGCACTCACGACTATACGTCGGGAATCACGCTCGCCCGAGTCGAGATCGCCAGCACCAGGGCATGCGGCCTTTCTTCGTGCAATCGCGGCGGTCCGTGTAGAATGCCGCGCGGGTCGATGCGTTCACTGACCCCCGCGATCTCAAGACAGCGACCGGCGAGGACCGGCACCATGGGAACCAAGACGAAGAAGGTCGGCATCTGGCTCGGCGCGGTGCTTCTGATTGCCGCGGTCGTCTACGTGTTCGTTACGCCGTACAACCGCACGCCCGGCGTGCGCCTCGGCGGCACGCTCACGGCGCCTCCGGCCGACTGGAGTGGTCTGAACGTCGAGCGGCAGCCTGGCCAGACCGCGCTCCAGGCACAAGTGATGCAGCTCAAGCCCGATGGGTTCCCGCCCTTCGTCGTCAATATCTGGTTCGTGGGCACGCCCACCGGCGTCATCACGGCCACCCGGCACGACGGCGGCTACTGGGGCCAGCGGGTCCACGCCAACCCGAACGCGACCATCCGCATCGGTGATGCCGCCTACGAAGTCACCGCGCGTGCGATCGTCGCCGAGGCCGAGCGCAAGGAGATGGGCGCCGCCTACGTGCGGAAATACAACACGGGAAAGACGAAGGGCATGGCGCCCGAGGATCTGGCCAACCCAGCGCTCTGGGAGATATTTTTCTGGACGCCGCGGTAGCCGCGCCAGTGGGCAGCACCACGCGCATCGCCGTGACCGGGGCCAACGGCGGCGTCGGAAAGAACCTGCTGGCCCTCGCTGCGGCCAGTGGTGATGTCGCGGTCGTCGCAGTGGTCCGCTCCGATCGTGCGGCCGCGTCCCTGCGCGGCTTGTCTGGGGTCGAGGTACGCATCGTCCCTGGCGACGACGTCGATGCGCTTGCCAGCGCCATGGCTGGCGCGTCCTCGGTGGTCCACCTGTCGGGGATTCTCATCGAGAGTCGCACCGCCACGTACGAGCAGGCAAACGTCGCGGCCACCGAGACCGCAGTTGCGGCGTGCCGGCGCGCGGGCGTGGCTCACTTCGTTCTCGTCAGCGCGATTGGCGCCGATGTGAACTCTTCGAACCGGTATCGACGATCCAAGGGCGAAGG